>JBIPME010000123.1:0-5927 GCA_044369275.1 Rhodoferax sp. | reverse complement strand
GCATTCCCGAGCCCATTTTGAACCGCATGAATGTGTTTGAAATCCCCGCCCCCACGCCAGAGCAAGCCCGCACCATTGCACTGAACCTGTATGCCTCTATCCGCCAAGAGCACGCTTGGGGCAGCTACTTCGAGGACGCCAGCGACGCCGTGCTCAACGCCTTGGCAGAAATGGCCCCACGTGAGCTGCGCCGCGCCCTGATGACCGGGTTTGGCAACGCCCGCTTGGCAGGCCGCGCACAGCTGCACGTTGACGACATACCCAGGCCCGAGCAAAGCAAAAGCCGCATTGGCTTTGTGCACTAGCACCGTCCACCCGCGCTACCAGCCACCCACACAGCCCCAGAGGCCCATAGGCCCACCCCACCGTGCGCCGCAGGGCGGGGTGGGGTGTTGTTGTATGACGTCATTGCAGATTGCAGGGTACAAACCCACAGACGCAATTTAAAACATCTGTCGGTGCATTTTGTGGAAAACAGACACTATTTGCACCATTGAAATTTCTAATTAGGTCTTTTGCCAGCGAATGCATAAGCTTGGACCTCCTATTCGTTTTGCTCAAAGGGTCACCATGGCAAAAGCCAAAAAAATGAGTGCCACCGCCGCAGTGGTGCAACAGATTCAAATCGGCATCAGTGAAAAAGACCGGGCCGCCATTGCCAAGGGCTTAAGCCACCTGCTTGCCGACACCTACACCCTGTACCTGAACACGCACAACTTCCATTGGAATGTGACGGGCCCCATGTTCAACACCTTGCACCAGATGTTCATGCTGCAATACACCGAGCTATGGAACGCGGTAGACCCGATTGCCGAACGCATACGCTCGCTCGGACACCCCGCCCCGGGTTCCTACCAGCAATTTGCCGAGCTGGCATCGCTGCCAGACGCACCCGCCAAGCCCCCCAAAGCATTGGAGATGGTGCGCGTCTTGGTGCAAGGGCATGAAGCCGTCGCACGCACCGCACGGGCCCTGTTTCCCACCGTGGACCAAGCCGGGGACGAACCAACCGCTGACCTGCTCACCCAGCGCTTAACCGTGCACGAACAAACCGCTTGGATGCTGCGCAGCTTGCTGGAAGAATAAGGCCCAGGTCTACTAGGAGGTCTGTTGCGTCTAGGCACCTACGGCACGCCCCCATGACTGAAAAGCTTGCGACTGACGCTGCGAACGCAAGGCAGGACTGCGCTACAACCAAAGCCCGAACAAAACGCCTTTTCCTATGTCAAATACCATTTTGCAGTCTCGCAATCGGGCGTGAAAATGGCACTTGTGAAGTTAAAGATAAATTCAACAAATTCAATAAATGCAAAAAAAGACTTGGGCTGCAATTATTCGGAGGGGGGTAAGCTATGCTTATTTTGATTAAAAACCCTGAAAATAACGCTCAGCGATCCAGCCAAAATCCAATTGAAAATCAGTCTCGAAATTAGCTTGCAGCCCACTACTTTTAAATGAAAAGGATAGCCATGTCGATAAAACGCATACGACCCTTGTGCTTGGGAACGCTCTTACTTTTTGGCTCTTCTGGATGGGCTCAAAATGTGGTTAATGTCCTGTGCTCCGCAGAGGAGCAATGGTGCCGCATGGCAACGCTCGCCTTCCAAAGCAAAACCGGCTACGTGGCCAAGGTAAAGCGCAAAAGCTCAGGCGAGGCATTGAACATGCTGCGACAAAACCAAAACAACCCCGTTTTTGATATTTGGTTTGGTGGCCCAGGGGACGGCCACTTGCAAGCAGCACAGGAAAACTTGACCGAAACCTACCAGTCTCCCTCATTGCCCCTGTTGCACGACTGGGCCCAAGCGCAAGCACAGCGTTCGGGCTACAAAACCGTGGGCATTTATGCGGGCCCATTGGGCATTAGCTACAACAGCGAATTGCTGGAAGCCCAAAAAATCCCCCCACCCACCAGTTGGTACGATTTGCTCAACCCCGCTTTCAAGGGCCAAGTCCTCATGGCCAACCCCGCCACCAGCGGCACGGCCTACATGGTTGTGGCAACCTTGGTTCAACTCATGGGCGAAGACAAGGCCTTTGCGTTCATGCGTGCCTTGAACAGCAACATCGCCCGGTACACGCGCATTGGCAGTAGTCCGATCTTCGAAGTGGCCCAGGGCAAAGCCATGGTATCTATTAGCTTCTTGCCCGATGTGCCCACGCAACTGATAGATGGACTTCCGATTGAAGGCGTTGTACCTTTAGAGGGCAGTAGCTTGATCATTGGCTCTATGAGCCTCGTCAAGGGTGGGCGCAACCCCAAAGGAGCCAAGCTGTTTTACGAATGGCAATTAAGCCAAAGCACGCAAGAAATGGCGACGGCCGCCAAGCAGTTTTACTGGCCCAGTCTCAAATCCATTCCCAGAGACCCGCTTTCCCCCGACGCCGAAAAAATCAAAACCATAGACTACGACTACGCCAAATATGGCAGCACTGAAGTACGCACGCGGCTGCTGGAAAAATGGGAAAAAGAGTTCGCTACCGACATCAATACCGGTGCCACTGCGGATGCCATCCCTAAAGGCAAACCGTAGATGAATGCAAGCAGGCGTGAGAACACAACCGAGGCCATTGCCGCCACGGTGCAACACATGCCTGCGCCCACTTCTCGGCGAGAGCGCTGCGCAGCGGCAGTCATCCGCTTTGTACTTCGCTACGGCTTTCGCCCTGCTTTAGGTTTACCCCTGCCCATCTCGGTGCAACGAAGCTGGGCTGCACTGTTGGGCAAACTGATGTTGAGCCACAAGGGGGTGAAAGTCTCTGCGCACCTACATGCGGGCCTGCGCATCGAAGTAAGCACACCACAGCAAACGCTGCTGGCACCGGGGGTGATTTTGTACCTCCACGGTGGCGGATTTTGCATTGGTAGCCCCCAAACCCACCGGGGGCTCATCTCGCATTTGGCCTGGGAAAGTAGCTTGCCCGTGTGGGTTCCCGCCTACCGCTTGGCACCGGAGCACCCTTTTCCAGCAGGGCTGCAAGACTGCTTGCTGGCCTACCAAGTGCTGCTAGACCAAGGCTACCGCGCTGACCAAGTGGTGCTGGCGGGCGACTCGGCGGGCGGGGGCTTGGCACTGGCCTTGGCCACGCGTTTACGCGCGCAAGGCCTGCCACAGCCTGCGGCTTTGCTCTTGCTCTCGCCGTGGACCCAACTCAGCCCCGACACGCCCCCCCCTACACCGAACCCCAACCCTCCAGTAGCAGACCCTATGCTAGAGCGCCGTTGGTTAGCCACTGCCCAGCGCTGGTACCAGTGCCCCAGCACGACCCCAGAGCACCAGCCACTGCACTTGGATTTAACGGATTTCCCGCCCATGTGGATTCAAGTGGGAGAGCAAGAGATTTTACTGGCCGATTCAACCCTGCTGGCTGCGCAAGCTGAGCGCTACGCCATTCCTTACCACCTCGACATTTACAGCCAGCGCTGGCATGTCTTTCAGTTGCAATGCTGCTATTTGCAATCTGGCAAAACAGCGCTGCAACGCCTGGCACGCTTTGCCCGCGCGCGCATAGCGTGCGCGCAGAGCATGCCGGGCGTGGCGTAAGCAACATAGGCGGCCCCAGTTGCCTTGCCTTCAGTGGCATTCAGTTACCTCCAACATCGGCACAAAATCAACCGCCCAAGGCATCCAAACGCATCAACGCTTGGAGCAAGGCGTCGTCTACCACCGCATTGCGTTCGGCCAGCGCCCTGGCCCGTGCGCTGTCATGGGCGTAGAGGCTGCCATCGGCCAATAAATCGGCAATGCTTTTTTGCTCGGCCTCTAGGGCGGCGATTTGCGCGGGCAAGGCATCGCGCTCGCGCTGCTCTTTGTAGCTCAATTTTTTGGTTTTGGCAGTTGCGGCGTCCACCGGTGCAGGGGCGTTTTGCGCTTTGGCGCAGGGTGCTGTATCCGCAGCTAAACGGCCTGGCGCAGTCACCTCGTTGGCGCTTTGGCGTCCGTAATGGAAGGGCGCTGCGGTTTTCTGGCCTTTGGCTTGGGCAATTTCGTTAGCGCGTTTGCTCTGGACCAACCAGTCAGTCACCCCGCCTTCAAACTCACGCCACTGCGCATCGCCCTCAAAGGCAATCGTGCTGGTGACCACGTTGTCCAAGAAGGTGCGGTCGTGGCTGACCAAAAACACCGTGCCATCGTAATTTTGCAGCAGGTCTTCTAGCAGCTCCAAGGTGTCAATATCCAAGTCATTGGTGGGCTCATCGAGCACCAAAACATTCGCGGGTCGGGCAAACAAACGGGCCAGCAACAAGCGGTTGCGCTCGCCACCACTCAATGAGCGCACAGGCGAATTGGCGCGGGCCGGTGAAAACAAAAAATCGCCCAAATAGCTTTTGACGTGCTGGCGTTTGTTGCCGATTTCAATCCACTCACTGCCAGGGCTGATGAAGTCCTCCAAGGTGGCGTCCATGTCCAATGCGTTGCGCATTTGGTCAAAATAGGCCACCGAGATATTGGCACCTTGGCGCACCGTGCCCCAAGGGCTGTGGCCCGGCTCAGGCAAGGGGGCGTGCGCGGGTGCGGGGTCGGGCTGGTGTTCACCCAAAATCAGTTTGAGCAAGGTGGTCTTGCCCGCGCCGTTAGGGCCTAGCAAGCCAATTTTGTCGCCCCGCAAAATGGTGGCGCTGAAGTCATGCACCACTTTGCGCTCGCCAAAGGTCTTGGACACATGGGTCAGCTCAGCCACCAGCTTGCCACTGCTGGCGCCGCTGTTCACGTCCATGTTGACGCTGCCCACCACTTCGCGCCGGGCTTGGTGTTGTGCACGCAGGTTTTGCAGCCGCACAATGCGTGCAGTGGCGCGGGTACGGCGGGCTTCCACGCCTTTGCGAATCCAAATTTCTTCTTGCGCCAGCAGTTTGTCCGCACGCGCATTGATGACGGCTTCTTGCGCCAATTGCTCTTCTTTTTGCAGCAAATAGGCGGCAAAGTTACCGGGGTAGGACAGGAGCTTGCCCCGGTCTAACTCCACAATGCGGGTGGCCACATTGTCCAAAAAGGAGCGGTCATGGGTAATGGTGATGATGCTGCCCTTAAAGTCTTTGAGCAGGCCTTCTAGCCATTCGATGGAATCCAAGTCCAAGTGGTTGGTGGGCTCATCGAGCAGCAACACGTCGGGCTGCATAACCAAGGCTTGCGCCAATGCCACGCGTTTTTTGGTGCCCCCCGACAGGGTGCGCACAATGGCGTCGGGCTGGAGGTGCAAACGCTGCAAAGTTTCTTGCACCCGCTGCTCCCAGTTCCAGCCGTCTAACGATTCGATTTCGCTTTGCATCGCGTCCAAGTCGCCCTGGCCTAGGCAATATTCCTCAATCAAACCAATGATGCGCGATAGCCCCGCACTGACGCAGGTAAAAACGGTGGCCTCGGCATCTAGCACGGGCTCTTGCGGCACGTAAGCGATGCGCGTGTTGCTTTGCACTTGCAAACTACCATCGTCGGGCTTTTCCATGCCCCCCAGAATTTTGAGCATGGAAGATTTTCCAGCCCCGTTACGCCCGATCAGACCGACCCGTTCAGCGACTTCCAATGAAAAATCAGCATGGTCAAGCAAGGGAACATGTCCGAAGGCCAGCTGGGCGTTAAGTAGTGTGATAAGTGCCATAGGGGGCCGATTATCCCTGAAGGGTTCCCCCTGTGCTGGGAAAGATCCCCTTTGGCACCACGAAGTGGCCGCCAAGCGTCGCAAAATTCATAGCGACACAGCCCCGTCCAAACGGCTAAACAACCTGTAAAAACAGCCCCAATTAGCCCAAAATCAGCATTTTTACGACACTTCGCAAGTACCCCCCATCACAACATTGCCTTAGCACATAAACCATGATTTCATAGCCGCTTGGTGATTTTTGGCACATTTACCAATTGAAACGGGTTTGCGGATTTTTAGGAACGTACAGTTTTGCGCAAATCAAAACCATTCGCAAAAATTAA
>JBIPME010000122.1:0-5929 GCA_044369275.1 Rhodoferax sp. | reverse complement strand
ACACAAGAGCAACTGGCCGAAGCCTGCGGCTTTGCCTCGACGCGGGATTTCAGGCGGGTGTGGCAACAGCAAGTGACCCCCAAAGTAACTGCCAAAGTAACTGCCAAAGTAACTGCCAAAGTAACTGCCAAAGTAACTGCCAAAGTAACTGCCAAATAACGTCCCATTAGACCTGCACCATCCCTTGCGCAGAGCTTGATCAAGCGCATGTATGCGCGTTGAAGCGTCTGGTATGAACCTTGGTACCTTAATCCGTGATTTGGATTGCCAAATAAAACACATTTTCCATTGAGATCAACAACTTAGCCCCATGTGTAGTTCACCCTACAGGTGAACCCTCCATGACCGACTTCATTGTCAAAAAACTCCCCTACGACCTCAGCTCCCAAGCTGGTTTGGCCCTTGTTGGGCAATATCTCAAACGCATCAACAGCCAGCGCATGGACTCACATGCCCCCCACTGGTTTGATCTGGTATCGGATCTGAACACCGCGCTTTTGGGCAACCGCATCAACGCACAGCCCATTGACTTTGGACAACTGCCCTGCGCTACACGACTGCTCGATGAAGTGGCTGCTTTGCACGAACATGCCGCCCAAGCCGCAGGCCAGGTCGGCCACCACCCCGTGGCTGGGTTCGATGACGTTGACCAGCGTTTGCACCAGCGACGGCGGCGTGAAAAATTCGCCGTTGTCTTGTGCGCCCTGCATGGCGAACTTCATCAAGAAATATTCGTAGATGCGGCCAAACACATCGCCCGTGGCCTTGCGCAGGGCCTCGCTGTCAAAACAGCGCAGCAGGTTTTCGAGCAGCTTGTTGTCAAAGCGGTCGTAGTCTTTGGGCAAGCTGCCTTGCAGCGGCGCAAAGTCGGCCTCAATCGCGTTCATGGCGGCCACCAGCGCACCACCCAGGCTGGCCCCCGAAGGCAAGTTCAGCAGCGTGTCGTAACGCGCCGCTTCGGGCAGCAACAAAGCGCGGCGCTTGATGAAATCAGCCTTGGACAGCGGGCGCTTGGCATGGTGCCCGCAGATTGGTCAGCCTCAATAGCTTGCAGCGCGGTTTGGTAACGGTTGGTGGCGTGGCAAAAAAAAATCACGCCCAACACCGGCATGGAATATTCCGTGGCCGTGAGGTTGGAGTTAGCACGGAGCTGATTGTTGTGTTTGGCGGGTTGCAGAAGGCTGTTTGAGCGGGGGGACAGCGCAGGCGTGCATGAATATGCCCAGCTTTGGTTTTGTGCTTTGGGGTGGGTGTGGGAGTGGGAGTGGGAGTGTATAAGGGTTTACCCGAAAAGGCGTTTTGTAGTTAATTTATCGTATTTATTGGGGTATAGTTGGGCGCTTCACGCCTGCTGTGCTGGATGGTGCGGCGGGGATGTTGCGAGGGGCTGGGTGCCGGGTTTGTGCTGCAAATTTATTCCTGCATGCACCTGCAGTGTCTGACCTGAAACCCATGTCACAAGCCGCTTGCGACGATTTCAAAAAAAGATGTATCGACACGGTCCGGGTTTATCAACCGAGTTTTGCGGTCAACATCGCGTTAGACATTACGGCAGTAACCGAAATTATTGAGTATCCAATGCGCCCCAAAAAGCAAGCATCGTATTTAGGTTATTTCGTTGATGAGCCCTCAATGCTAATATTTGCATTGCTTTTCATTGATGGCGAAACTAGAGAAAAAATTCTTGGAATCCGCGAAGAGCTCTACGATTCAAAAAGCAAAGCAAAATATTGGCGTGCAAGATTAATTAAAAAAATCCACCCAGATAACTGCAAACACCAATCCGCAAACGAAGCAACGGCAAAATTGAACTCACTCTACGAAAGGATGATTCGTCATGCCGAGTAATGGAGAAGAAAGCGGAAGCCGCTTACCTGTAATTCTGAAAGATATCAAAAATGAGTACATCAAGCCGGAAAAAAGGAACGACTTTATACCTGAAGAAAAATACAACATTGTAGACAACACTGCATCAGCTCACGTCAAGCTTGGCACGAATGGCGTCGCATATGTTAGCGAAGAGGTAATACCTGTGCTGTTTCAACTAAGCAAAGCCAAAGCAGCTTATGTGTATGAAAATCAAATTCCAGATGCTGACAAACGCAACTTCGGTGAAAAAAGCTATGCGCATAGTGCTGCAGTTGTTGGGCTGTTAGACAAAAAAGCACAAGAGGTCAGGAACTCAGATACTCAAGCTCTTCTTCAGTACGCCAGAGATTCACTCATTAATATTTCCGATTCACCACAGGCTCAGGACCTCAGACGGAAATGCGACACCCTGACAGGCAGGGAGCTTCCAAAGCTGAGAAAAGCGCGAGGCACTACACACGACGAAGTAACGGGAGAGCCCGCCAAACCTGGATTTGCTTTTCATCATGCAAACCCAAAAGAAATACATACCGACCCAGAGGACGTGCTAGATCCCAGCAAAGGCCGCAATTTAAATACTGACACGCATCACGATGTTCACAAAAATGGCATTTACGACGAAAGCCAATTTGACGAATACAAAGCAAAAAGAAATGACTAACTGTCGGTTCAACGCGGACGCCAACACTGGCCATGCCTTCGGCATTTTTATGGCCAGTGTTGGTGCCCTCCGCGCTTCGCGCTCCGGCCCCGGTTAACCTTGGCGTTAGACCAAACATAAAGAGGACTATTTGCCTATGCCACCACCTACTCAACTTACGCTCTCTGGCATGGTTCATCCTAGCAAGCAACTATTCGCTGGAGTTGGCGACGTGGCAATTCACCCAGGCACGGGAAGAACTCCATATATAGATGCAGCCATATTTGACGGCAAGGTATGGCGAGCTTTAGACCTTAAGGATTTCGGCTTTGGCGCAGGCGGCAGGAACTTTGCTAATTCGAGCGAGATTGGGCCCTTAATGCGTCAGATAGAACAGAAGATCAATAGCTACAAAGGTTTGCTGGTTTATTACGACTATCCCGGTGGCAGTGCACGACGGAAGTATATGTTTCGAGCGATACCAATTTTTACATTCCTGCAGCGCACTTATTAATTTGGTTCATTAAATTTTTGTTGGCTTGCACAATCACCATATGACTCAAGAAGACGTCACTAATCCCTTTAAATCAACGGTAGCTATCGCCCCAGAAGTGCGTGCACTATCAGATCGAGTCAAAGAGCAATTTATTGTATCTTTTGAGCTAAGGTCGCGACACTCCAAAGAGATAGCCGACCTCATTCAAAGATTGCCAGTGCACTTGCAGACGGCACCTAAGTCATTTCTGTCTGCCCTTACGGCCATTAGCGATGCAGCTTGCTTACCAAACCGGATCTCCTTTGGCCTTGCATGGGAAAACGAGCGATCAAGTGCCATGCTCCATGCCTTGCACAGAATTAATACAGAGGGCTTTCTTCCAAATGAAAACCAAGAAGAAGCATCTGCTCGCGTAATTAAACAAGCGCAAGCCGCAGCCGACGAAGAGATGCGAACTATCACGCAGTCGGAAGCAAGGTTCAATCATGTATTCCGGCGGTCTATTGAAGCGCTACTATTTGACCCCTTCCAACAGACCACTGAGCAAGCAGCAAAGGAGTTGAGATATCAAACAGCCGTTGCCATTTGGTCCTCTGTCGAAGTGCTACTTAAAGATCAATTGATAGAAATAATCAACTGGAAGCCAGAGTTGGCAAAGCGACTCACCACAGATGAGATCGCAAAAAAGAGATTTGAGCTGCCGAAATTGACTTTCGATGAACTGGAGGAGAGGAATTTCAACTTCCAAGACTGCATGGGTGATCTGCTAATTCGGCAACGCGATGCCAGCGACTTGCTCACACTGAAAGCTGCGGTCGGAGCCATCTGGGGCAAAGGCGATCTCTTCAAAGTTTTAGAGAGCCACGAAATACGTTTATTAAACTTGCAGCGCCACCTAATTGTTCATAGGCGCGGTATTGTGGATGAAAAGTATCTTTCCCAGTCTGGCGATCAGGCGCAAAAGGGAGAGCCAGTGGTAATTACACCAGCCAGTATCGTGAACTTTTACCGAGCTGCGGCCAAGGTTGGAAAGATTGCCTGCGAAGCATTCTTGGAGCTTTGCAAGCCGATACCCAGTACGCTCGCTGATCCAAACGATCCTCAAAGTAGAAAATTCACCACTAATTTTTCAGTATAGAAGAGCGAGTACAAAACCGTGACCACATGCACCAGCCTGTAGGTTCAACGCGGACAAAAATGCTCCGTTTTTTTCCCGATTAACCTGCATGGGAGGAATTTTATGGGCTTTGATTTTCACATTACTTGTGCAGAATTTTGAGCCGAAAACGAGCACGCGCCTATTACGGCTGAAGAGTGGCTCGAGTGCATAAAAGCTGTTCCTGAGCTTGAATTAATTTCTAAAAATGGCCCTTACTACACCCGATGGCTTGGTGCATCCGCTTATGAAGAACCTTGGCTGAATTGGATGAATGGGGACATATGGACGAAGTGGCCGGATACTGCACTGTATTTGAAGATGCTGGATATTGCCAAGTACTTTGGCGCCACAGTTCAAGATGACGATGGCACCGTCTACGCATTACCAACTGAATATGAATTCGACCCAAACGTTAATTTTGTATTGTCAATCAAGAAGAAGCCATGGTGGCAGTTTTGGTGATGCCTGAAATGACCTGCCCCCTTTATGCCGGTTATTTCTTTTGATCAGGTTTTTGACGGAAAAAAGCCTGAATCACTGCTGCAGTTGGAATGGCAGCAAGGATCACAGCGACAGTAACCTGTCCGTGCAAGGATGCCCAAATCGCCGCGACGATACACGTCAACGTCACCAGCACACCACAAATTTGTGCCAGTAAGTCACTCCTGAAAACGGCTTTGCTTTGGTAGTCACCAATTTCAAGCTGCCGACGCTGAGCTGCAATATTGGCTTCCAGTGTCTTATTTTCTAACTCACGTCGGTGTTTCGACTCATCCTCAGCCAGTTGAATCAAGCGGTGTGCAGCGCCAGGAACAATTCGGTCAAACCCTTCAAGAATTGATGGAGGCGGAATAGGCCCTTGGTAATGCGCCGTCGTCGACTGAACGGGTTGAACTGGCACCCCGATGGCAGGTGCGGCCTTGGCCGCTGAAGCGGAGGGAAGACCCGATAGTTTATGGCGTGGTTTTTTGGTCATAGGCTGCAATGACTTTATCAAAATCAAGTCCTATGGCGCGCCAATCAGAAGCAAGCGCTTTTGAAACATCGACGTTGGGGATGTCAACCGTCAAGACCGATGGAAGATTTGGCAAGTCTTTGACATGGTAGATGTAAGCAGGCGCGGCCATACCCTTGAGAAAACCTCTCAGTAAGGCTTTACGCGGAGTTTGGGTGAAGTCGAGCGAGAACATGAGTCAATCATTCTACTGAGGAACAAAGCCTCAACACTACTACAAAGATGGGACTTTGACACGCATGATGATTTACAAACCATGTTGTTGCTTTTCAGGGTCCGCAACAAGACCCCATGTGTTCGAGCAACCCAGCACGCTGCATGGGGTCCACCACGCCACTGCGTTCAGAGATGCGTCACCTAACCCCTGCAGAAAAGCCAAAGGTGGCCCAAAAACAACTGCGCATCAGAGCAACACGGCTTGACTCACCCCAACCGCCGATACCCCCACCAAACCCGCATCCCCGTCGTCACCGCACACAACCCCGCAAACCCATAAGCCAACACCCCAAAGTGTTCAGGCCAGATGCACATGGCGGCAAAGACGGTGATGGTTTCTGTGGCTTCGGTCAGGCCGCCTAGGAAGTAAAAGCTTTTGCCCGGCAAGGCGGTGTCGGTCATGCCACGTTTTTCGGCCAGTGCGGCAAACGCTAAAAAGCTGCTGCCGGTGCCGATGAAGCTGGCCAGCAGGGCGGCGGCGGGCAGCGCGTTGGTGGCGGGGTGGGCCACCGCAAAGGCCAGGGGGATGGCGGC
>JBIPME010000121.1:0-6002 GCA_044369275.1 Rhodoferax sp. | reverse complement strand
TGGTCAGGCAAAGCACGCGACTGGAGCCGCATAAACGAAGTCCACCTTAATCCGAATACGCCGAAAAATAAGGAGGTTAAACCTGACCTGAAAGCAGCTTGATTAACCCATAAATATGCGTCAACTATCTTGACAACGGGCGTTAAACGTTAAGCGCCTTCGGAATCAATAGTGGAATCTCAACTGTGCGATTTCCAATGCGTCCTCGGTCACGCGGTAGACCATTCGGTGTTCGTCAGTGATACGGCGTGACCAAAAGCCTGAGAGTGCGTGTTTCAGAGGCTCTGGTTTGCCTACGCCGACAAATGGATCGCGCTGAACTTGCTTGATCAGCTTGTTGATTCGCTCCACCATTTTTCGGTCTTGTTTCTGCCAGTACAGGTAGTCTTCCCATGCCTCATTTGAGAACATTAGCTTCACTCGGCTAGCTCCTGAGGCGTTCCTTTGCCAGCGTTGAGCTGCGCAATCGAGTTCAGCAGGCGTCGTGCGTTGGCGGGGCTACGCAGCAGGTACGCGGTTTCTTCCAGCGCTTTGTAGTCTTCCAACGAGAGCATGACCACGGCCTTTTCGCCGTTGCGTGTGATGATCAAGGGCTCGTGGTCGTTGCAGACTCGGTCCATCGTGCTGGCAAGGTTGGCCCGCGCCGAGGAGTAGGTGATCGCATCCATAGTATGGCTCCTTCTTGTACGTTTTATTGTACTTCGCTTGGGTCTCTCCTGTGCGCTGAAGTTGCCCCCATTGCACACCTTCTTGGGCTGGTGTTGAGGGGAGAGGCAGAAGTGTCTTTTTGTCGGAATCCGAGCAATTGTGATACGGCTTGTTGGCTTGTGAGTAATAATAGTTATTAACTTTTAGGAGATTGTGATGCCCACCAGCGTTGCCCTGAGCCCCCATTTTGAGGCCTTCATCCGCGACCAAGTAGAAAGTGGCCGCTACAACAATGTCAGTGAAGTCGTCCGTGCGGGACTGCGCTTGCTAGAGGACACTGAGCGCCAGCAGGCCATCCAACTTCAAGCGCTGCAAAATGATATGGCAGCAGGCAAGGCCAGCGGCGCAGCACTTGCAGCAGACCCCGTGTTTGATCGGCTACAGGCCAAGTATGCCCAGCAGGTAACTCGTAAAGCGCGCTAATGCAGTTGCTGATAACGCCTTTGGCAGCGTACGATCTTGAGGAGATTGGCGATTACATTGCACAAGAGAATCCGCTTCGCGCCGGAAGTTTTGTGGCTGAATTGCGTGCGCAATGTGAAAAGATTTGCCTCAATCCTGCGGGCTACCGGCGGCGGCCCGAGCTGGCTGATGACTTGCGCTCATGTGCGCATGGCAACTACGTGATCTTTTTTGAGGCCACGACAGAGCATGTCACCATCGTTCGTATATTGCACGGCGCGCGTGATATTCCTGAAGTCTTGAACCCCTCGTAAAGGGTAGTGCTCTCACAAAAACAGCCAGCCTGGTAGTTTTTAACCCCCCAATTCAATGACCCGTGCGCAACCCGAAACTCAAAAGTGCCCCAAGCACTTCACACCAGCCCATGGCGAATGGCGTAGACCGTGAGTTCTGCGTTGTTGCTGAGGTGGAGTTTTTCTAGCAGGCGGGCGCGGTAGACGCTGACGGTTTTGGGGCTGAGCATGAGGTCTTCGGCGATTTCGGAGAGTTTTTTGCCGGTCGCGATTTTCAGCAGGGTTTGCAGTTCGCGTTCGGAGAGGCTGGTGTGCAGCAGGTCTGAGCTGGGGGCGTGGAGTTGGTTGACCAGCATTTCTGAGACTGCTGGGGTGACGTATTTTTTGCCCATGGCGATGGTGCGTACGGCTTGGATCAGGGCGTCGGGGTCGCCTGCTTTGTTGAGGTAGCCATGGGCACCGGCACGCAGGCAGCGTATGGCGTATTGGTCTTCGGCAAACATGGAGACCACCAGCACGCGTATGGCCAGGGCTGAGTCTTTGAGGCTGGAGAGCACTTCCAGGCCGCTGCGGTCGGGCAGGTTGAGGTCGAGGATGAGTACGTCGCAGTCTACGCGGCGCAGCGTTTCGCGCACTTCGGCGTAGCTGCCGGATTCGCCAGTGACTTGGATGTCTACGGCATCGGCCAGGGTGTCTCGGATGCCGCGTCGGACCATGGCGTGGTCATCGCAGAGCACTACTTTAATCATGGAAGTGGTTCTCGGAAGCGGCTTTGCCGTCTTGGTTAAGGGGGATGGACAGGATCAGGCTGGTGCCTTGTCCGACTTGGCTGCTGATGTCTAGCCAGCCACCAACGACTTTAGCGCGTTCTTTCAAGCCGCGAATGCCAAACGCTGTGGGTTTTTGCAGTTGTTCGGGGCTGATGCCTTGGCCGTTGTCAGAGATTTCGAGGGTGAGTACGCCTTCGGCATCGGAGAGTTCTATTTTTACTTGGCTGCATTGTGCGTGTTTGGAGGCGTTGGTGAGTGCCTCTTGGGCGGTGCGGTAGGCGGTCAGTGCAATGGCTTGGTTGGTTTGGATGCTGGCGTGGTTGGCTTGTACGGTGGCTTTGATGCCGGTGCGGGTGTGAAAGCTTTCGCTGAGCCATTGCAGCGCTGCGAGCAGGCCTTGGTCGAGTATGGCCGGGCGCAGGTTCATCATGATGCGCTGGCTCGCGCCCATGGCGTGTTGCAGCATGCTGTGGGCGGCTTGGAGGTGGGTTTGGGTGGCGGGCGCGGTTTCGTGCCGGCCTATCCACGAGAGGTCGAGTTTGACGGCGGCGAGTGCGCCGCCAATGTCGTCATGGATTTCGCGGGCGATGGCGGCGCGTTCTTGTTCTATGGTGTTTTGCAGGTGTTCGGCAAATTGGGCCAAGCGTTGTTCTGAGGCTGCTAGCTCGGCTGCCGCCAGGGCTGCGGCGTGCTGTGCTTGGCGAATGGCCAAGGCCCGTTCTATGACACGGCGCAGGTTGCGCAGTTCGTCTTTGTGCAGGTAGTCGCTGATGCCGTGGTGGATGGCTTGCACCGCAGCGGACTCGCCAATGGTGCCTGAGAGCAGCACGCAGGGCGGGGCGTTTGCCACATCTGCAATGGCAGCCCAGGCGTCTAAAGCGGTAAAGCCAGCGAGCCGATAGTCTGCTAGCAGCAGGTCAAAGGGTTGTGTTTTGACCCAGTGCACGAACTCTTCGATGGTTTGCGTGCGTGCAATGGAGAAGCGCAGGCCCTCCTTTTGTAGTGCTTTGCATACAAGTTGGTGGTCAATTTCAGAGTCTTCCAAATGCAGCAAACGCAGCGCTTGGACGGGCTTTTCTAGAGGAGAAGGGGGAGGGCGCATGGTCATGGGGTGTTTGAAAATGGTATTGAAAAGCCTTTTTTTTGTGGTGTTTGCAAGGGCGCAAAATTTCCACAATAGGCGTCAATGCTGCTAATCTTAGTTCTTCAAAAAATAAACATGGTAACTACTACTAGCACCCTGTGGGGTGCTCAGGACTATTGACGATGCACCCATCGACGACGACAACACCAACTGCACCCTCGGTGCAAATGCCAGCCGTGCTGGTCGAAGAAGTGAGGGATTCACTTCTGGGGGTTGTTCATGATTTGCAGCGGTTGGATGATTTGCTCTCGCACACCATGGGAAATTTAATGGAACGTTTTACGGATGCGAGTTCCGATCTGTCCGCCTCGTCTGTGTCGCAAATTCAAGATTTAAGCCATGCCCGTGAAGCGCTCAAAGGGGCCGTTACGGAGCTGCAGTTTCATGACTTGGCCTCCCAATTAATTGCCCACACCTCGAATATTTTGCAAGTCTGTGTATGCCGTTTGGCCAGCCAAAACGGTGGTGAGGGCCTAGGGTCTGCTGCCGCTGTTGCCGCTGTTGCGCTAGCCAACGATGAGCGCACGCACCCTGTTACACAAGGACAAATGAGCGCAGGCTCGGTAGAGCTTTTCTAACTGGCTTGTCTTATGTGGCTTACTTTTTTCCTTATGTTGTCCTATGTTGTCTATCCTAAATAAATCAATGAAAGCTGGAGCCGTAAATGTCTTTAATTCTTGCCGTCGATGATTCGCCTTCCATGCGAAAAATGGTCTCTTTTACTTTGTTGGGCGCAGGCTACGAGGTGGTAGAAGCCGTTGATGGACAAGATGCGTTCGAGAAAGCGCAGGCGCAGACGTTTGATTTGGTGTTGACCGATCAAAACATGCCGCGCCTAGATGGTTTGGGATTAACACGCAAATTGCGTGAGCAACCGCAATTCGAAAAAATGCCGATTTTGATGCTGACCACAGAGTCCAGCGAAGCGATGAAGCAAGCAGGCAAGGCCGCTGGAGCAACCGGTTGGCTAGTCAAACCTTTTGACCCGGTGAAGTTAATTGACGTGGTTAAAAAAGTAATTCGCTAGTGCCTTTGGCGCTGGCGATTACTTTGGGGTTGACGATTCGATGAATACATTCTGAACACATTCAAGGGCTAGGAGTAGATATGGCTGAGATGCATCAAGACAGTGGTGGCGTGGGTGACGATATCGATCTGAGTCAGTTTTACCAAATCTTCTTCGAAGAGGCGGGTGAAAACTTAGACCAGATGGAGCGCATGTTGCTCAATTTGAACCTGGAGACGGCTGATGACGAAGAGCTCAACGGCATTTTCAGGTGCGCGCACTCGGTCAAAGGTGGTGCAGCTACTTTTGGTTTTGCGGACGTGGCGGAACTGACGCACCAAATGGAGTCCTTGCTAGACCGCTTGCGCCGCCATGAGTTGCAGCCCAATGCGGCCATGATTGACGTGTTGCTGGAGTCGGCCGATGCCTCGCGTGGCCTATTGGCTTGCCACCAGTCGGGCAATTCTGATGATGCACCACAAACCTCGGGCTTGGTGGTGCGCATCCGTGAGCTGGCCAGTGGTGGCGCTGCGGCTCCAGCACCTGCGCCAGCCAAGGCCGCAGCGCCAGCGGCTGCGGTGGCGTCAGCGGCACCTGCGGCACCAGCCAAGGTGGTGGCAGAGGGGAACCGTTTGGTGGAAATCCACATAGGTCCTTTGGATCATCCAGAGCAGGCCGACTCGATTCAAGATTTGTTCAGAGACATTGCCGGTTTAGGGACCATCAAAGCCCTGCCATGCGAGCGCAAAGACATGCGCATTTTTGAAGTGGAAACTGCTTCCGCTGACGAAGATTTGCTGGACCTGTTTGCCTTTCACGTCAACCGAGATGTCGTGGTTTTTAACACGACGGCAGGTGCGGGCATGGCGGAGGATGCGGATTTCGGCTTCTTTGACAACGACTACAACAAGCAGGCGGGCGCAGCTGCGCCCACCGCCCCAGCGCCTGCAGCACAAGCCGCTGCTGCGCCTGAGCCCGTAGCTGCCCAAGCGCACGCTGTAGCCGGCCCAAGCGATAGCAAACCCATGGCCAAAGCGGCAGGGCCCAAACCCGGTGCCGCCCACGCTGCGCAGCCCGAGGCGGCAACGATTCGGGTGGCGATTAACAAGGTCGATCAGCTCATTAACCTGGTTGGCGAGTTGGTGATTACGCAGGCGATGCTGGCCCAAAACAGCCGTGCCCTAGACCCCACTTTGCACCAGCAAATGCTCACAGGCCTGACCGATTTGGACCGCAACACCCGTGACTTGCAAGAGTCAGTGATGTCGATACGCATGATTCCCATGTCGATTGTGTTCAGCCGTTTCCCCCGCATGCTGCGCGACTTGGCGAGCAAATTGGGTAAAAAAGTGGATTTCGTCACCCAAGGGGAAGCCACCGAATTGGACAAGGGCTTGGTGGAGAAAATTACCGACCCCTTGACCCACTTGGTTCGCAACAGCTGTGACCACGGCGTGGAAATGCCTGCGGACCGCTTGGCTTCGGGCAAGTCCGAAACGGGGGTGATTACCCTGTCTGCTTCGCACCAAGGTGGCTCGATTGTGATTGAGGTGCGCGATGATGGGCGCGGCCTGTCGCGTGACAAAATTCTGAACAAAGCACGCGAGCGGGGCTTGGACGTGTCGGACCAAATGTCCGACGGCGATGTCTGGCAACTGATTTTTGCGCCCGGTTTTTCG
>JBIPME010000119.1:0-6034 GCA_044369275.1 Rhodoferax sp. | reverse complement strand
TAACTATTCATTGTTGCAATATGTTTTTATATATTAAATTCAGGTAACGACGCAGGTCTTATGAATCAATAACTTAAATGTGATTGGGGCATCCATCCGCCTAAGAATTGGCCGAATTTTGGGTCAGTCGTCGAAGAATTCGGTCTGGGGTGACTTCTCATGCTTTGTAAGTCGTTGACGCGTCTATGGTTAATATTTCGTTATATGCCTGAGTAATTGAATGTATATCTTCAATAAAAATTGTTTGCGTAAAAATGTTTTTTCCAGTGGGCGACAGGGTTTTGGTCTTCGTACACAATGAACACGGCCCAATGAAAATATTCACGAAAAAGTAGTTTTGATCATGCCCGAACTTAACGTTAGACGTCTTTTAATTGACCTAGAGTCTCCATTTTCAACCCGTTGGAATGGTGGGGATGCTTTTAGAACCGCATTTTTCAATGCTTTGTCTATGAGTTTCCCTGTGGGTGAGCAGTATTTCATAGACTCTGTGCGCCAAGGATTTCAAGCTTTACCAGCAACTTTGCAAGAGCGGTTTGCCTGCGAAGTTAAAGGTTTTGTAGGCCAAGAGGCAACCCATCGCAGAATTCACCAGCTTTTCAACCAACATTTGAAAAACCAAGGCTTTCAGAACGCCATAGAACAGCGGGCCTTGCGGCGCATACAGGCCAAGTCAGGCATGGATCTGCGTGTCCATGTTGGTGCGACCGCAGCTACAGAACACCTCACAGCACTTTTTGCCAAATGGATACTCAGCAACCCCGAGTTTCTGTCTGGCGCAGAGCCACGCTTGCAGTTGCTTTGGCAATGGCACAGTGCCGAAGAGTCGGAGCACAGCACGACCGCATTCGATATTTACCAAGCCATGGGAGGAGGGTATTCGTGGCGTGTGCGCCTGTTGCGTTACATCACGGTGGTTTTTTTATCTGATCTTATGCGGCAGACTTTGCGCAACCTTTGGCAAGATGGCAGTTTGTTGAAACCCAGCACTTGGCTGAGTGGGTATGCGTTGCTACTGGGAAAAAAAGGCCTGTTGCGGACCAATTACAAGCTTTGGAGGGCGTATTTTTCGCAGGATTTTCACCCACAGCAACAAGAAAATAATTTGTCGCAACAATGGTTGCGCGAAAACCGAACGCATTTTTCGGTGGTGACCTAGGTGCAAGCGGGTCCGTCTAACTTTCATGCACGCCAAGCCTGCGCCCCGTAGCATGAAAGTTCTTTCACGTTAACACAGCAACCTAGGCGGCTGGGTTCAATGGCCTAGAATTTTCGACAAGAAATCGCGGCTACGGTCGCTTTGTGGGTTGTTGAAAAAGTCATTCGGGTTATTTTGCTCGACGATTTGGCCTTCATCCATAAAAATAACGCGGTCGGCAACGGCTTTGGCAAACCCCATTTCATGGGTAACGCAAAGCATGGTGATGCCCTGGTTGGCCATCTCAATCATCACGTCCAGCACTTCCTTGATCATTTCAGGGTCAAGGGCAGAGGTGGGCTCATCAAACAGCATGATTTTTGGCTTGAGACAAAGCGCACGTGCAATCGCTACACGCTGTTGTTGCCCCCCAGAGAGTTGCAAAGGGTATTTGTTGGCCTGGTTTGCAATGCGCACCCGTTGCAACTGCTGCATGGCTTTTTCTTCAGCCTCTTTTTTGGGCATTTTGCCAACCCACATGGGCGAGAGTGTGAGGTTCTCAAGCACAGTGAGGTGCGGGAATAGGTTGAACTGCTGGAACACCATGCCAACTTTTTTGCGCACATTGTCAATGGCAACAACGTCGTCAGTGAGTTCTACGCCATCAACGATGAGGTGGCCTTGTTGGTGCTCTTCTAAACGGTTAATGCAACGAATCAATGTGGATTTGCCAGAGCCGGAGGGACCGCAAACGACAATACGCTCGCCTTGTTTGACTTGCAGATCGATGTCGCGCAGAACATGGAAGCTATTGCCATACCATTTGTTGACTTTGTCAAAGGTAATAATATTTTCAGACATGGTTTTGGTAGGTGTTTGTTTGAATAATAGAAAATTGGTAAAACAGTTTTTAAATTATCTTTAAAAGTTTTTTCAAGGTGTTTTTTAACGTAACTTGCTTTTGCTAACTTGTTTCTCTATCCATTTGCTGTAGCGAGACATGGAGAAGCAGAAAATAAAATAAATCAGCGCAATGAAAAAATACGCTTCAATTTTGAAGGGACGCCAGTCTGAATCTGAATTTAGTGCCAGTCCCATTGCGCCACTTAACTCGTAGAGGCTCACGATGGTGACCAAGGAGGTGTCTTTGAAAGTGGAAATAAAGTTGTTCATGATCCCCGGAACCACCATGGCCAAAGCCTGTGGCAAAACAATTTTTTGCTGCGTTTGCCAGTACGACAAACCCAAACTTGCAGCCGCTTCAATTTGCCCCTTGGGCAGCGCTTGCAGGCCACCGCGAATCACTTCTGCCATGTAGGCGGCTGCAAACAATGTAATGCCAGCCAAGACCCGCACGAGCACGTCGATCTCCAGTCCTGCAGGCATGAGCAGAGGGAACATAAACGATGCCATAAAGAGCACCGAAATCAAGGGGACACCGCGAATTAACTCTACGTACACGGTGCACATGCTGCGAATGGCAGGCATTGAGGAACGGCGCCCCATGGCCACCAACAAAGCAATGGGAAAAGCCATCGTCATGGACAAGGTGGCAAGCATCAAAGTCAAGGGCAGGCCACCCCAGGCATCTGTGGTAACTTTGCTCAAACCCGCAAAACCACCGGACATCAGGCCGAAAAACAGCGACAAAACCGCAGCCCATAGCGCGATGAGCCAGGTTTTCCAAAATGCGCGCATGCAGCTTGCAACCACGAGTGCCACCAAGGCGATGGATGCAACGAGTGGGCGCCATTGCTCTTCAAACGGGTAGCGTCCAAAAATAATAAAGCGCAGCTTTTCAGTGACCACACCCCAGCAGGCACCCGAAGCAGCTTTGCAAGTCTCGGCATTGGGTATCCAAACGGCATTGAGCAGGGCCCAACTGAAAAACTGGGGTAGTAAGAGCAACAAAATGGCGCCTATCAACAGCGTTCCCAGCGATGTCAAGGGGCTAGAAAATAGGTTTGCTTTAGCCCACCCTACCAAGCCGCTGGATTGCTTGGGTGCTGGCCTAGAAGGGATGGACTGGAAAATTTTGGCGTTAGTCGGTATCGAATTCATGGTGGTGCTCGCGTTAACGTTCTTTGATAGATGAGCGGGTGTTGTACCAATTCATCAGCAGAGAGGTGCTTAAAGAGGTGGTCAGGTACACCAGCATGACGATGGCAATGCACTCGGGTGCCCGGCCGGTTTGGTTGATGGCGGTGTTGGAGATAGAAACCACATCGGGGTATCCAATGGCCACTGCCAAGGAAGAGTTTTTCGTGAGATTGAGGTACTGGTTGGTCAGCGGAGGAATAATCACGCGCAATGCTTGGGGCAGCATCACCAAACGCATCGTCTGGCTACGGCTTAAGCCCAGTGCAGCAGCAGCTTCTGATTGCCCCAGGGAGACGGACTGAATGCCGCCGCGAACGACTTCCGCAACGAATGCAGCGGTATAAAGGGTTAAACCCAGTAAAACGGCCAGGTATTCAGGAGAAAGTGATCCACCCTGTTCGACGGCAAATTCACCTAAAAAGGGTTTGTTCATGGCCGTAGGCGCACCGCCTAAAATCCAGCCCAATGCAGCTACCGCAGAGACGATGCACAGTGGGACCCAAAACATGCTTTTAACGACCCCAGTGCGTTCAAAGTGTGCCCGTGCGTAGTGACGGTAAAACCATGCAAAGACGCAGCCCAGAACGAGACCCCATGCGGCAAGCACGTGGCCGGTAGCCCAAATCGGTATGGGGAAACTAAGGCCTGCTTTGCTGAGAAAAATATTACCAAGGCGAATAGGTTCATTGGCAGCGGGTAAGAACTCTGTTAAGAACAGATAGGCCATGAGTAGCTGCAATAAAACGGGTATGTTGCGGAAAAACTCAACGTACCAGGTGCAAATGCCACGGATTAAAGCATTGCGCGAAAGGCGTCCAATTCCCAAGAGTGTGCCTAGGATGGTGGTTAAGACAATGCCAACGATGGCAACCCTTAAAGTATTTGTAAAACCAATCCAATACGCTTTGATGTAGGACTCTTCGGAGTCAAAGGCGAACAGGCTCTCGCCAATATCAAAACCAGCTTTATCTGTCATAAAGTCAAAGCCACTTTGCATGCCCTTGGCCTTCATGTTGACGGAGGTGTTGTGTGCTAAGTAGAGTACTGCTGCCAAAATGACGGCGATAGCTAAGGCTTGGTAGAGCAGTGCGCGCAATGCCTTGCTGCGCCATGACCACGATTTTTTTGGCGCTATTTGTGGTTGCATGGGTTTAGACATAAATATCTTTATGTGAGAAAAATGGAAACAATAAAAAAGGGCAGGGCGTTTTCGATGCACCCTACCCGTGATTGAGCGTTGCTTAGGGAATCCTCTTCCCTAAGCAAGCTTGAGCGTACTCTGGCGATTAACGCAGGGGAGGAGCGTATTGAACCCCGCCTTTGTTCCACAGATTGTTCAAGCCGCGTGGCAGTTTCAGTGGGGACTTAGGACCGACATTGCGCTCGAAAATTTCACCGTAGTTGCCGCCTGCTTTGATAGCGCGCGCCATCCATTCTTTGTCCAAGCCGAGCAATTTGCCGGTGTCTTCGGTGGAACCTAAGATGCGGCCGATGATGGGATCTTTGGTTGTGGATTTGAGGCTGTCTACATTGGCTTGGGTAATGCCATACTCTTCAGCTTCAAGCAGTCCGTAGATCACCCATTTCACGATAGCAAACCACTCGTCATCACCACGGCGGACCAATGGACCCAATGGCTCTTTTGAAATCAGTTCCGGCAAGATGATGTGGTCATCTGGCTTGGACGCTTCTTTGTTGCGGGTAGATGCCAAGCCGGAGGCGTCTGTGGTGTAGGCAATGCAACGACCAGAGAAGTAAGCGCTGGTCGCTGCTTCCAATTTTTCAAACACAACAGGCTTGATGCTCAGGCCATTGGCTTTGGAGTAGTCGGTTAGGTTTTTTTCTGTGGTGGTACCTGATTGCACGCAAACGGTTTGGCCTTTGAGCTGTTTTGCGCTTTTGATTTTGCTTTTGACAGGAACCATGAAGCCTTGGCCGTCGTAGTAGGTCACAGCGGTTTGGTTAAGTCCCAACGAAGCATCGCGGGTCAGGGTGAACGTGGTGTTGCGCGAGAGAATGTCTACTTCGCCGGATTGCAATGCTGTAAAACGTTGCTGCGCAATCAAGGGCACATATTTCACTTTTTCTGGGTCGCCCAGTGTTGCAGCGGCAATCGCACGGCAGACATCTACGTCCAAGCCATTCCATTTTCCTGCTGAGTCCACAGCACCAAAGCCAGCCAAGCCTGTGTTAGAGCCGCAAATGACTTGTCCACGTGCTTTGATTGCGTCCAGTGTTTTGCCTGCGAAGGCAGGAGAAGCCAGCAAGCTACCCATAGCAGCAGCCACTACGGCAGCAAATTTTAAAGTTTTGATTTTCATATAAATTAATTCCGATGTAGAAGTATTGGTTTCTGGTGGGATGTAAAAGGATTGATTTTCGGATGCAACCGCACATTGTTCAGAAAAGATGAATTCTTCTAAAGTGCTAAGGATGATACTTTAGCGACTGTGGGGCAGTTTTGAATCAGGGTTTACACGATAATTTTATGCTAAATTTGCATAGCCTAATTCTAGGCAGCTTCTGGGTGAGCGCTGCAGGATGGGCTACTTGTATTTTTGCTTAGGGTTTACCAGGTTTACTCAGGTTTGATTGGGCAAGCGTTTTGCGCGTGCCCGCTCTAAGACGCTGTTGATGAGCAGGCGTTTTTTGTCTAGGACTGCGGGTTCCACAATCTGACTGTGGGCTGCGAGGTCATCTAATTTGGCTTGGGCTTGCGCTATTTGTTTTTCTTCATGTTCTTGTTGTTCTTGCTGGCGTCGAATTTTGCTTGCGCTGTAGCGGGTTTGGGCTTGA
>JBIPME010000259.1:0-3807 GCA_044369275.1 Rhodoferax sp. | reverse complement strand
CAATGGCCCCTTTACGACCGGCCAAATACAAACGTGGGCGGTGCCTCCAAGCCCTCAATGCGCTCCACCAAGCGCAACAAGGGCCCCAGTTCGCGGTAGCGTGCGCAGGTGGCGCGAATATAGCCAATAAACCGGGGCGTATCGGCCAGGTACTGCGGCTTGCCATCGCGCAAAGTCAGGCGCGCAAAAATGCCTGCAATCTTCAGGTGGCGCTGCAAACCCATCCATTCCACACCACGGTAGAACTCGCCAAAATCATCGCCCACAGGCAAGCCCGCTTTACGGGCTTTCTCCCAGTACCGCACCGTCACATCCAAGCAAAAATCTTCTTCCCAGCTCAAAAATGCATCGCGCATCAAACTGGCAATGTCATAGGTAATCGGGCCGTAAACCGCATCTTGAAAATCCAACACCCCAAGCCTGGGTCGGGCCAAGGGGCCCGCCTGCGCGGGCTGGGGCATCACCATCAAATTGCGGGGCATGAAGTCGCGGTGCACATAGACGCTGGGCCAGCGCAAATTTTGCGCCACGATGCTGGCAAAAGCCTGCTCCAGCGTGTTGCGCTGGGCTTGGTCCAAGACCACTTGGCGGTGCGTTTGCACATACCAGTCCGGGAACAAGGCCATTTCTCGCTGCAACAAAGCGTGGTCGTAGGCCGGCAGCACGTCGGGACGTGACGCCAGCTGCCACTGCACCAAGGCATCTACAGCCTGCAAATACAGCGCCAACGGCGGCGGGGCTTGCGGGTCTATGCTTTGCATCATGGTGTGCGTGCCCAAATCCGTCAGCAGCAAAAAGCCCTGTGCGCGGTCCCAGGCCAAGACTTCGGGCACATTCAAACCCGCATCGGCCATGTACTTGGCAATTTCCACAAAGGGCTGGCTGTTTTCGCGCTCAGGCGGGGCATCCATGATGATCAAGCTGGCGTGCTGGTTTTGGATGCGAAAGTACCGCCGAAAGCTCGCGTCGGCAGACGCCAAACGCAAACTCGCGGGATCGAGCCCAAACACGGTGCTCTGCTGCTGTAACCAAATCGCAAACTGGGCTTGGCGTTGAGGGTCGCTCCAAACGATATCCGCAGAGGAAATGGTGGGAGAAAAGGCGGGTGAAATTGGGGATATTGCGCTCATGGATAATCCATTCTACAAAGTCGCAAAAACGCCGCCTCCTTTCCCTGTTTATTACCGAATCATTCCAACCTCCATGAAGCTTTTGCCTCCTTGCGCATTGCTGCCTTTAGCCATGCTAGGCCCCTTGCTCGGCTACAGCCTTAGCCACGCACAAGCACCCGCGCCGCAAGCTGCCAAAGAAGACGGTTTGCAGCTGCGCCCCAGCCTCACCTTGACGGAGCAACTCAGCCCGGCACAACGCACACAGGCTCCCACCTTTTTACAAGGTGACACCTTGCAAGGCCGCACCGAGTTAGAAACCACGCTAGACGGCAACGCCGTGTTACGCAAAGCGGACACCGTGATCCGAGCCGACCACTTGGAATACAACCAGACCACCGACCAAGCCAAAGCCGTGGGCAACGTGCGCGTCACCCGCGATGGCAATGTGTACCGCGGCCCGCTGCTAGAACTCAAAGTCGACAAATTTGAAGGCTACTTCCTCCAGCCCAGCTACGAGTTTTTGCAAAACAAATCCCATGGCGAGGCCGCGCGGGCGGACTTTATTGACGAACGCCACACCGTCATCCACGCCGCCACCTACACCACCTGCAAACGCAGCCCCGGCCCGAACTGGATGCCCGACTGGATTTTGCGCGCCAGCACCATCAGCCTGGACAACGACGAAGAGGTGGGCGTGGCCGAGGGCGCTTACCTGAGCTTTTTCGAGGTCCCCATTCTGCCCATTCCGGCCATCAGCTTTCCACTCAGCAACAAACGTAAAACCGGCCTCTTGCCATTTACCTTTGGCGTTAACAACACCAATGGCACCGAAGTAATTGCCCCGTTTTACTGGAACATCGCGCCCAACCGCGATGCCACCATCACCCCCACCCTCATGGAAAAGCGCGGTGTCGACATGGCTGTAGACCTGCGCTACCTCGAACCCCTGTACCAAGGCAACCTTCGCCTGAACTACCTGCAGGCAGACCGCCTGCGTGACGCCAACCGCTGGGGCCTGACCTGGACGCAAAGCAACACCCTGCCCACAGGGTGGGAGAGCATTCCCAGCCTGGGCTTGGCGCTCAACATCAACCGCGTGAGTGACGACAACTACTGGCGCGACTTTCCCCGCTCCAACGCCAACCTCACGCAACGCCTGCTGCCCTCCACCCTGCAACTCAACGGACAACTGGGCAACTGGGCTTTGGGCGCTGGCATACAAAAGTGGCAAACCCTGCAAGATGCCGAGGCCCCCATCACCCCGCCCTACGAACGCTTGCCGCAACTCACGCTGCGCCAAGCACGCAACAACGTCCAAGGCTTTGACTGGTCCGTCGAAGGCGACTACTCCCACTTTGTGCGCAACAGCTCCGCCAGCACCCAACCCAACAGCCAACGCACCTACACACTCGCCCAAATCAGCCGCCCTTGGTTGGCCCCCCAAGGCTACATCACCCCCAAAATCCAGCTGCACATGAGCAACTACCAGTTTGACACCCCGCTGCCGTCCAACAGCGCGGTCAGCGCCAGCAGCGCGGTCAGCGTGGTGCCCACACTCAGCTTGGACTCTGGCTTGGTCTTTGAACGCGACTGGTCTTGGATGGGCAACAATTTGCTGCAAACCTTAGAGCCCAGAGCCTTTTACGTCTACACGCCCTACCACGACCAAAGCCTGCTGCCCAACTACGACACCGGTGCCAACGGCTTTAACTTTGCCAGCATCTACACCGAAAACAACTTTATCGGCCACGACAAAATCTCCGACAGCAACCAAGTCACGCTAGGCTTAACCTCACGCCTGCTCAACCCCGACAATGGCGCCGAACTGCTGCGCTTGGGCTACGCACAGCGCTTTCGCTTTCAAGACCAACGCGTCAGCCTCTACAACGGTGCCCCCCCCGAAGGCACTGGCTTTAGCGACGTGCTCTTGGGTGCGACCGTCAACCCCAACGCCCGCTGGTCTGCCGACACCACCGTGCAGTTCAACCCCAAAACCAACCTCTCCGACCGCTCCACCATCGCACTGCGCTACAACCCCGGCAACTACCGCGTCATCAACGCCGCCTACCGCTTCCAGCGCGACGCCAGCGAACAAGTCGACCTCAGTTGGCAATGGCCCATCAATGACCTGTGGGGCGACTTAGGCCGCGACCTGGGCCTGGGCAACGGCCAAGGCGAGGGCCGCTACTACATGGTCTCGCGCATGAACTACAGCTTGCGCGAAGAACGCCTGGTCGACTCCGTTTGGGGTATCGAGTACGATGCCGGCTGCTGGCTAGGTCGCGTCGTCGTGTCACGCTCACAAACTGGCACCAACACGGCCACACAACAACTGATGTTTGTACTGGAATTTGTCGGCTTTACCCGCCTTGGCATTGACCCCTACGCAACCCTCAAGCAAAACATTTCTCGCTACCAAAACCTGCGCGAAACTGGACCTGCTGAGAGTCGCTTTACCAACTACGATTAAACCACTATGAAGCTTTCTTACTACGGGGCCGCCCTCGCACTGGCCTATGCGCTGAGCCCCTCCTTGGCCTTGGCGCAAAAGACACAATCGGCAGATTTCATCGTGGCCGTGGTCAACTCCGAGCCCATTACCAACTCAGAATTTCAGTCCGCCCTGAACCGCGCCATCCAACAACTCCAACAACAAAAACAGCCCCTACCGCCCACCACGCAGCTGCGCAACGAC
>JBIPME010000117.1:0-6090 GCA_044369275.1 Rhodoferax sp. | reverse complement strand
TAATGGGTTAGCTTGGATTGTTTAGCCTTTAACGAAGGCTATTGCTTGAAAGCCGCAAAGGGTTATACCTCTGCGGCTTTTGTATTTTCAACAAACGTTATTCACAGTTTGTTGTGGCTTTTACACTGGTTTTTAAGTGGTTATGCACAGCTTTATCCCTGTGCAATACCCGATGCCAACGCGCATTGGATGCAATGAGGTTTCGTATGTCAGAAGCAGTTTTTCCTCCAGATAATTTTGTCCAAGACCGTCAAATCGCGCAGCTGCGAATTCCACCGCACTCGATTGAAGGCGAGTCCAGTGTTTTAGGGGGCTTGTTGTTAGACAATGCTGCCTGGGATCGGGTTGGCGATGTTTTGCAAGACAACGATTTTTACCGCTATGAGCACAAGCTCATTTACAGCGCCATTGGCACCCTGGTGAATGCCAATAAGCCTGCCGACGTTATTACGGTGTTTGAGCATCTGCAAACGCAGGGAAAATCGGAAGACGTTGGCGGCCTGACCTATTTGAATTCTTTAGCGCAGTATGTTCCTAGCGCAAGCAATATTAGGCGCTACGCAGAGATCGTGCGTGATCGGGCTATTTTGAGGAAGTTGGTGACCGCAAGTGACGAAATTGCCACCAACGCATTCAATCCGCAAGGCCGAACGGTTTCTCAAATTGTGGATGAGTCGGAACAAAAAATCTTCAACATCGGCGAGCAAGGCAAGCGGAACAAAGAGGGTTTCCAAGCGATGGAGTCGCTGGTGGTCAAGCTCTTGGACCGTGTGCAAGAAATGGCCGATAACCCCAACGATGTTACAGGTGTGCGCACTGGGTTTTATGATTTAGACCGGATGACGGCAGGCCTTCAAGCCGGTGATTTAATCGTGTTGGCGGCACGTCCTTCCATGGGAAAAACGGCGTTGGCTATCAATATCGCAGAGCATGTTGCCCTGAATGAGCAATTACCAGTCGCTGTATTTTCAATGGAAATGGGCGCGGCACAATTGGCGGTGCGTATTGTGGGTTCGATTGGTCGGATCGACCAAGGCCATTTAAGGACGGGGCGCTTAACCGACGAGGAGTGGCCCCGGCTTTCAGAAACGATTGAAAAATTACGCACTATTTCCCTGCACATCGACGAAAGCCCTGGCCTGAACTCCAGTGAGGTACGTGCTAATGCACGGCGTTTGTCTCGCCAATATGGTCAGCTTGGCCTCATCGTCGTGGACTATTTGCAGCTCATGAGTGGAACCAGTTCGGATGGCGACAACCGTGCCACTGAATTGGGTGAAATTTCCAGGGGTTTGAAAATGCTGGCACGTGAGTTGAAGTGCCCCGTCATCGCCTTGTCGCAGCTCAACCGCAGCGTGGAGCAGCGGCCCGACAAACGCCCCATGATGAGTGACTTACGCGAATCTGGCGCCATCGAACAAGATGCGGACATTATTATGTTTATCTACCGGGATGAGTACTACACCAAAGAGGCCTGCAAAGAGCCAGGGGTTGCGGAGGTGATTATTGCCAAACAGCGTAACGGCCCCACGGGGACCGTCAAGCTTGCCTTCTTGCGCAATATTACGAAATTTGAAAGCCTTGCCAGTGGCGGAGGCGGTGATTATTGACCCCCTGCGAAGGGTGGGTGGATGCTAAGGCTAAGGCTAAAGGGCAGGGGGCCGAGCTAGGGGTCAGCTTGATTAGACGCTGGCTGGTTCGTGCGTCATGTCCAAGTGCAAGGCATTGCCTTTGTAAGGGTTGGCCAGTGCGACCGCCTCATTGAGCTCTACGCCAAGGCCTGGCGCTGTGGGCGGGATGATGTAACCGTCTTGCCACTGAATCGCCTTGGTCAGTATTTCGCTGTGGAAGCCCTTCCAATCCAAGATGCTTTCCTGAATTAAAAAGTTAGGGCTGCAGGTCGCTAGCTGTACGTTGGCGGCACCCACAACGGGTCCGCAGTACAGGTGGGGCGCAATTTGAACGTGGCAGGCCTCGGCCATGGAGGCGATTTTTTTGCCCTCCAAAATTCCGCCAACACGCCCTAAATTCATCTGCAAAATAGCGGCAGCACCTTCTTCCAGCACCCGTTGGAACTCCCACTTGGTGGTTAAGCGTTCGCCAGCGGCGATGGGGATCGAGGTTCCGCGTGCGACTTTGGCCATTTCTTTTTGATTGTCTGGCGGCATGGGCTCTTCAAACCACAGGGGGTCGTATTTTTCTAAACGCTTGGCCAAGCGGATAGCACCTGCTGCGGTCATTTGGC
Source organism: Rhodoferax sp. (assembly GCA_044369275.1). Classification (GTDB taxonomy): domain Bacteria; phylum Pseudomonadota; class Gammaproteobacteria; order Burkholderiales; family Burkholderiaceae_C; genus Allorhodoferax. The sequence continues at coordinate 3,845 of JBIPME010000117.1, read as the reverse complement.
CGTGTGTTCCAAAAAGCAAGTCGGCTTTGCTGCCTACGGCTTCACGCAACAGCTTGCAAAAACGCTCGGAGCGGTCGAGTTCGTCCAGTGAGAGTTGGCGGCCATCGTAAACGGTGTAGGGGCCAGCCGGATCAAATTTGAGCGCTGTAAAGCCCATTTCCAAATACTCGGCGGCGCGTTTCGCAGCGAGTTCGGGGTCGGCGTAAACATCGGTGGCGTCACCGGGTTTGGGATAGATGTAGGTGTAGCTGCGCAGTTTTTCATGCACTTGGCCGCCCAGTAGTTTGTAGACGGGTTTGTTCAGGTCTTTGCCTACGATGTCCCAGCATGCCATTTCAACGGCACTCAAAATGCCCATCATGGTGGTGTCAGGGCGGTGAATGAAGCCACCGCCGTAGACGCTGCGCCAAATTTTTTCGATGTCAAAGGGCTCCTTGCCCACAACGTAGCGCTCCACTACGTCTTTGACCATTTGCACCACGATATCGGGGTGAAAGGGCAAGTTGTAAACCTCGCCCAAGCCTTCGATGCCGTTGTCGGTAATGAGTTTGATGAAGACAAAATACCGCCCCCCAAAACCAGGAGGGGGATTGCCAACGACGAACGTTTTGATGTCTTTGATTTTCATGCTTGTAGTTGTAAATGCCAGAAGTGAAAGGTGAAGGTGAATGGGTGCTTCAGAGGCCGTTGATAATTTTGTACTCGATGAAGTCGTGGATGCCAAAACGCCCCCACTCGCGTCCATTGCCGCTTTGCTTGTAGCCACCAAAGGGGTTGCAATACTCGTTGCCGGAGGCGTTAACCGAGATATTGCCTGCACGCAGGCGTTTGGCTACGCGTTGGGCACGGGCGGGGTCGTTGGTGCTGATGTAGCCCGCTAGGCCATAAGGGGTGTCGTTAGCGATGCGGATCGCGTCTTCTTCATCGTCAAAGGGGATCATGCACAGCACGGGGCCGAAAATTTCTTCCCGTGCAATGGGCATGGTGTTGGTCACGTCTGCAAAAATGGTGGGCTGCACAAAATAGCCTTGCGCAAAGCCTTCGGGGCGACCTAGCCCCCCCAGCACCAGACGCGCACCGCAATGCATGCCAATGTCGATGTAGCGCTGCACGGTGTCAAATTGGCGCTTCATAGCCAATGGGCCGATGCCGTCGCCTTTTTCTGTGGGTTGAATGCTTTTGACTTTGGCACCGGTTGCGATGGCAATTTCCACCGCTTGTGCATAGACGCTGCGCTCTACCAGCATACGGGTGGGTGCGTTACAGCTTTGCCCGGTGTTGTTAAAGCAGTGCCGCACGCCTCTGGCAACCGATTTTTCGAGGTTGCTGTCGGCAAAAATGATGTTGGGTGACTTGCCCCCTAGCTCCTGCACAACACGTTTGACCGTATCTGCCGCCGCTTTTGCCACGGCGATGCCTGCGCCCGTGGAACCCGTAAAGGACACCATGTCCACTTCGGGGTGCGCACTGAGGGCCGCGCCCACCACGGGGCCATCGCCATAAACCATGTTGAACACGCCTGCGGGGTAGCCGACTTCGTCCATCAGTTCGGCCATGAGTTTGGCGGAGAGTGCCGCAAATTCGCTGGGCTTGAGCACCACGGTGCAGCCGGTGAGCAGGGCCGGGGCGAGCTTGGCCATGACCTGGTTCATGGGCCAGTTCCATGGCGTAATCAACACGCACACGCCCACGGGCTCACTGCGCAATGTGCCCTTGCCGCTGGGGACTTCAAAGGGGAAGTCTTTAGCGGCTTCTAAAGTGGCTTGGATATGTCCTGTGCCACATTCGGCCTGTGAATCGTAGGCCAAGTTCCAAGGCGCCCCCATTTCGGTGCTGATGGCCTGCGCCATTTCGCTGTACCGACGCTGGAGTGCCGCATGCAATTTTTCCAGCATTTCCACGCGGTACTGCACTGTGGTTTGGCTGTAGGCATCGAACGCTTGGCGTGCTGCCATGACAGCGCGGTCGGCATCGGCTTTGCCGCCCATGGACACATCACCGACAACGCCTTCGGTTGCGGGGTTCACGATAGGGTGTGGCTTGCCGGGCTCTATCGGCTCCGTCCATTGGCCGTTGATGTAGAAGTTGCAGTGTGTCATGGTGGTAGAGGTATTGGAGTTCATGGTATGTATCTCACGGGATGTTGCGGTGTTAAACGTTGCTGAGTGGTGCGAGTGGTGCAGGTTTTTTACTCCATTTTTTGGGTTACTGCGTCGATGAAGCGCGCAGCCCAAGGGCAGTTTTTTTGGACCAAATTAGGGTCTAGCAGTCGTAAAATTTTGAATGCGTCTGGGCCTTTGCCGTAGGGCGCACGTTTTTTGTCGTGTCGTGTGGCTTGTTTTAAACCATCGTAGATATCAGCTTTGGGCAGCGTTTCGAGGGCAGTGGAAATCGCGGGAAGTTTTTCTTGTTTGAAGCTTTTTCCAAAATGGTTCTTTAAAGTTGTCGGGTCGCACAGAAACCAAGTTTCCATGATTTGAACCATGAGGTGGCAATCTATGTCCGCGGCATTTGCTGGTTTTTCCCATTCGTCCCCGATGCGATTGCGCAAATGTCCCCAAGGTTGCCAAAGTCTTGCGTCCTCTTCGCTTTGAAAGCGTGCGTCGACGGGGGCTTCGCTATCGACTAAAAGTAAGGCACTCTCGCCATTGGCTATGGCAGTGCAATAGTCTTCATAGGCATTGCGCCGACCTCCGCAAGCCACGACTCTTGGGCGTTTGCGCATACTTGCTTTGGTGAGAAATGTCGCGAGCGCTTCACGGCATTCGGTTTTGAGTTGAGGGGAGTCCCCGCCGCCTTCCACGAATAGCTTTACCACCGCGTGCCCCCAATATCGCCACGTGTCCAAAGTTGGCCTAAGCGGTATTTTTCGAGCCAAGGTTTGAGCTTTTCCGCGCTCAGGCGTGTAAGGCGGGTGCCGCTGTCCGTTTTTTCAGCAACTAGCACGGCCTCGGGATAATCGGTCATGGCATCGACCAACACCTCGGAATGGGTGGTAACAATCAATTGGGTGCGCTCTGAGGCTTCCACCATGAGCTGCGCCAATTTCGGGAGCACATCGGGATGTAGACCCAACTCAGGCTCTTCAATGCAAACCAAGGGCGGTGGAGTGGGGTGGCAGAGGATAGATAGCAAGCACAGGTAGCGTAAGGTTCCATCAGAAAGTCGTGTTGCGGGAATAGAAACGACTCGGTCTTGAATGCGCTCTTGGAAGAAGACTTGTACGGTGCCGCCATCCAAGTTGACGTAGTAGTCAACGATGTTTTCATACAAGGCTTGTAACTCTTGGATCAGCCGTTGTTTAACGGAAAAATTGCTTTGCATTTTGCTTAGCACCAAGCCTAAGTTACTGCAATCGGACTCTAAAAAATCATTAGGTAAGTCGGTTTTTTGGGGGGTGCGCGGTGGAGTGAAGCGCCCAAAACTCCATTCGCGGTAGAGCCTAATTTTGGAAAAAATATTTCCTAAATAGGTAATTTCAGGATATTGGTCGGGGTCTTTGCGTTGCGAAAGAATGGACTGGTTCGCTTCAATATCTTCACTTCGCAATTTACGCGTATGGCCGTCGATGTTCAGAACGCCATGGCCATGTTCAAATTTATAAAACAGATAGGGCTGTTTATGCCCAGAGTCTGGTTTTTCTCTTTCGAGACGCTCGTCCATAATTTCGAACCGCTGCGCGACTTCTCCAAAACCTAACGTAAACCTCAATTTTGTAGAGTTTTTCGGGTAGTCCACGACCACGTCCAACTTGGCCGTTGGGTTGGGTCTACCGCCTTTCCAAAGCCAATCACGAACGCCCCCGCCATCACGAATGGGAATGGTCAAATCTCTGGGGGTGCAAC
>JBIPME010000116.1:0-6155 GCA_044369275.1 Rhodoferax sp. | reverse complement strand
TGTACCCACGGCCGGTTTTACGGGGACAGCAACTTTTGATTACTTGGCCGACGACGGCCACGGCGGACAAGCTTGGGCAACGGCGTATGTGCAAGTCATAACGCCTCCTCAATATGCAACGGCGAATGTCTCCTTGGGATTCAAATCGTTTCAATACAACTTCGATGGAGCCATGACCGTAACCCAGACGTTCAACTATTCGATAGTGGATGAAAACCCGAGTACGGTTTCAATGGAAATTTCTCCGAATTTTGGAGCTGGGTTGAGTTTAGGCTGCGGAATTGTCCAATGGCAAAATTCTACCGATTTCAATATCGTGAAGCGCGACTTTTATGGGCATTCAACCATTAGTTTGGATCTGAAACTCATAGACGAATCAGGCCTTAGCAATACGACTCATGTGTATGTCCAATACACAAATGCGCCGATAATGATGGGTGGTTCATATGTTAGCCAGTTTCAGACTTGGAATGACCATACCGGCTACGCCACCCCCGTGGTGTTATCGCTAGACGGCTCGGATCCAACTTACATCTCCACCCAGTATTCAAAGGTCAGCTACGACATGGATCTCGATGGTGTGTCCGACAAAATTGCATGGGCGGCACCGGGCAGTGGGGTGCTGGGTCTGGACCTCAACGGTGACCACCAGATCAGCAACGCCAGCGAATTTGCGTTCAAGCAATACGTAGACGGGGCACAGACCGATTTGGAGGGCCTCAAAGCCTTTGATAGCAACGGCAACGGGCAACTCGATGCAGGCGATGCGCAGTGGGCGCAGTTTGGCGTGTGGCAAGACAAGAACGCCGATGGGCAGACGCAGGACGGTGAATACCAGTCCCTGGAGGCCTTGGGCATTGCCTCGATCAACCTGCAGTCCAACGCGCAAGTGCATAGCGGGGCCGCCGCAGGTGGTGGCACTAGCGCCGACGTGACGGTCATGGGCGAGACCACGTTTACCCGCACCGATGGCAGCACCGGCGTAGCGCAAGACGCCATATTCGCCTACCAGTCTGGCGTGGATGCACAGGCCGCCCTTGCTGCTGAGGCCGACATGGCCCGTATGGCGCTGCTGTTTAACCAGATGGTCAATACGGCCTCGGTTCAGGACTCCGAACCATTGGGGTTTGTGCCTATCCAGCCAGTAGAGACTCTCGTAACCAACGAAGAGTTGCTTGCTTTGCAAGCTGCGTAATCACCATTTGATAACTATGAAAAAGGGAGCTTGATTTTGCAAAAAACATTACAACTGGTGGGTATTTACGCCAAACTCCACCACCTCCACCTTGATGCCGCGCAGTTGAACCACCAGTTTGGTGGTTATGGACATGCTGCTGCGCAAACAGATGAAGCGCCCCGTCTAGCCGTTGGCGATATGTTGCGGGTACTGCAGCAACTGGGGTTCGAGACCAAGCTGGGCAAGGGGGCAGTCCATGCCATTGCCCAGGTGGCTTTGCCTGCCTTGATGCCTACACGCGATGGGCAATGGATGTTGGTCGGCAAAATCGACACGCAAATGCCGCAGACTGCGGTCATCCTTCAGCAAGCTGGGGATTGCAGCCCGCGCCAAATTTCCATGGCAGAGTTTGAGGCTTTGTTTGCTGGGGAATGGATTGCGGCGCGACTCTTGGACAGCGTGCCGAGCACGGCGGAGAATCAGGCAGCGAACGACTCTGGAAAGTTCGGCATAGGGTGGTTCTGGCATTCGCTCAAAAAGTACAAAACGCTGATGGCGGAGGTGTTGCTTGCCTCCTTGTTTGTGCAGGTCATCGCCTTGGTGACGCCGCTGATTTTTCAGGTGGTGATTGACAAGGTGCTCACCAACCGTACGCTGTCCACACTGGATGTAATGGTGGTTGCGCTGTTGGGTGTGAGTATTTTTGAGGTGGTGCTGAGTGCGATGCGTCACTATTTGCTTAGCCACACTACGAACCGCGTAGATGTGGAGCTAGGTGCCAAGTTGTTCAAACATTTGCTGCATTTGCCGTTGTCGTATTTTGAGAGCCGACGCAGCGGGGACACGGTGGCACGGGTGCGCGAGCTTGATAACGCACGCAATTTCTTGACCGGCCAGGCGCTGACAAGTTGGTTAGATTTGCTGTTTGCACTGGTGTACATCGCCGTTATGTTTTATTACAGCGTGACGCTGACCTTGGTGGTCTTGGCAGCACTGCCGGTATTTTTTGGGGCATCCGCCATCATCACACCGCTGCTGCGCAAAAAGCTGGAAGACAAGTTTGCCTTGGGTGCTGAAAATCAGGCTTTTTTGGTCGAAACAGTGACGTCCATGGAAACCCTCAAAAGCCATGCCGTGGAACCCCAATGGCAAGGTGCTTGGGAGCGGCGTTTGGCAAGTTATGTGAACACGTCGTTTGAAGGCGGGCACTTGGGCAATGCTACCAACCAGTTCATCAGCATGGCGAGCAAGGTGCTGACGGTGGCGCTGTTGTGGCTGGGCGCACGGCAAGTCATTGACGGCGCTTTAACGGTGGGCGGCTTGATTGCCTTCAACATGCTCAGCGGCAGGGTCAATGCGCCGATTTTGAAGCTGTCGTCCTTATGGCAGGACTTTACCCAGATGAAGGTGAGTATCAAACGTCTAGGCGACATTTTGGATGCATCGCCAGAACCCACATTTCGCCCCCACCGCTCGGTACCTCCCGATGTGAAGGGCCATATTGCGCTGGAGCATGTGACATTCAAGTACACGCCCAACGGGACGGCCATTTTGAATGACATCAGCTTTGAGGTGCAGCCGGGTGAGGTGATCGGCGTAGTGGGTGTGTCGGGTGCGGGCAAGACGACCTTGATGCGTTTATTGCAGCGGCTCTACACACCTGAATCGGGGCGCATTCTAATAGATGGACTGGATATCAATTTAGTGGACACATCCTGGCTGCGCAGGCAAATCGGAGTGGTGGGACAAGACACTTTGCTCTTTAACCGCAGCGTTCGCGACAACATTGCATTGGCCGATCCCAGCCTGGACATGGAGGCTGTCATGGGCGCTGCCAAGCTGGCGGGGGCGAATGACTTCATCCTGAAACTGCCCGATGGCTATGACACGGTGATCGGTGAGCGCGGTAGCAAGCTCAGCGGCGGGCAGCGTGCACGCATTGCCATTGCGCGTGCGCTGGTGACCAACCCGCGCATGCTGTTGCTCGATGAGGCCACGGCTTCCCTAGATTACGAGAGTGAACGCCTGATTCAAGACAACATGGCCACCATTGCGCAGGGGCGAACCGTGTTTGTGGTGGCACACCGCTTGTCCACCTTGCGTTTGGTGAACCGGATTGTGGTGCTGGAAGATGGACGGCTGGTGGAAACCGGTAGCCACCAGCAACTGCTGTCCAACGGAGGGCGCTACGCTTCGCTTTACCAGGCCCACCAGGTGTTACAACTGCAAGGAGCAGCAGCATGAGCAGTGATAACAACACGTTGAAGTTCAACCAGTTCAGTTCGGCCGCTTTGGCGGCAATGGCGCAACCGCCCTCTTATGTGGTTCGAATGGTCTCGCTTTCCATTTGCGCGATGGTCCTGATTGCGTTGGTTTTTTCCTATTTCGCACAGATGGATGTGGTGGTGAGTGCGCAGGGCAAGGTCATTCCTACGGGCAAGAGCAAGGTCATTCAGCCGCTGGAAACCGGGGTGGTTCGAAGCATCGCCGTGCGTGACGGCCAGAGCGTTAAAGCCGGGGATGTGCTGGTGGAATTAGACATCACCACTTCCGGTGCGGATCGCGACCGTGTCGAGCGCGATCTCTGGGAAGCTCGGGCTGAAGTGCTTAGAGCGCAAGCACAGCTGTCAGGCTTGACTCGTTTTAATGCACCGCCAGAAATGCCGCCCGAGGTGGTGAAAAACCAGACCGCCGTTTTGCAAAGTCGTCTGGTCGAACAACATGCCAAACTCACTGGACTGGACTCGGAGCTCTCCAAGCGTCACGCCGATGCACAGGCAATCAGCAGCGGCTTGGCCCAGAGCCGCAACAGCCTGCCCCTGATCACCGAAAAACACCGTATGCGACAGCAACTGGCGTTGACCGGTCATGTGGCGCAAACCGCAGTGATCGAGACACAGATTGAGCTCATCAACATAGAAAAAGAAATTGCAGTGCAAGGAAACCGGCTGCAAGAGTCTGAGGCGGGAATGGCGGCTGTAAGGGGGCAACGTGCCCAGGCGGTGGCAGAGTTGCGCTCCCGAGCCAGTACCGAATTGGTTGAAGCAGTTAAAAAACGGGACGCGGCCGAACAGGATCTCATAAAAACCCGCCAACGCCTGCAACAGCAAACCCTGCGGGCACCGATTGATGGGGTAGTGCAACAACTTGCTGTGTCCACTGTGGGTGGCGTGGTGACAGCCGCTCAACCGCTTATGACCATCGTTCCGGAGAACACACCCCTTGAGCTAGAAGCACAAGTTCTGAACCGCGATATTGGCCATGTTCAAGTAGGACAACGGGTGATCAATAAGGTAGAGACCTATGACTTCACGCGCTATGGTTACATAGAGGGCAAGGTGCTATGGGTGGGGACCGATGCGGTACAGGACCCGAAGCTGGGGGCTGTGTTTCCGGTACGTATTGGCCTGGCCCAGACCCATACACCCACTGCCGTCAACAGTCGCCTCGGTGAGGTGAAGGCAGGCATGGCTGTGACTGCTGATATTCGCACGGACGAACGCAGACTGCTGGGTTATCTGGTAGCTCCTATGTTGCGTTACCAACAGGAGTCTTTACGTGAACGATAAAAACTCGAAACGAAGGAAAACCAGGTTGGCGATGTATCCCTGTGTCGGCTTGTTACTCTGTCTGGGCAGTGGATGGATACTGGCTCAGCCGGTCCCTCTCAGCCTGAATGATGTGTACCAAAAAGCCAGAATACAAGACCCGCAGTTTCGGGCTGCGCAAAAAGTACTGTCTGCTGGCTTGGAAAAACTCCCGCAAGCCCGCGCTGCGTTGCTGCCCAGTGCCAATCTCACCGCCAATAAGGGGCATCAGTTGGGTGACGCATCGTTCTCTGAGGCGCCCTACATCCAACGTGATGTCCAGTCCATGTCTTGGACCGCGCAGATTACACAACCCCTGTTTCGTTGGACCCATTGGGTTAGCTGGCGTCAAGCGAATGCGCAGGTGCGCCAGTCGTTGATGCAATTCGCTCTGGCCGAGCAAGACCTATTGCTGCGCTGCGCTCAGGACTACAGCGACGCGTTACTAGCCTTGCAGAGCCAGGAAGTTGCAAAAAGCCAGCTCAAGGCCATTGGGGAGCAGCTAGCCCTTGCCGAACGTACCTATGCTGTGGGAACCGGCACTATTACAGACGTGCATGAAGCACGGGCCAAACTCGCCTTGACCCAGGCTCAAAAGGTCGCTGCGGACAATGAGGTGAACGTTAAAAATGCCGGGTTGGAAAAACTTCTGGGGGAGCCTGTTGTTTTGCCGGTAGGTGATCTGAACAGTCTCGTGCAGGATGTGCCAAGCTCGATCATTTCAGATATGCAGCAACTGGATCATTGGGTCAGTGCAGTGCCACATAACTTGCAAGTCCAATTGCAGGAAGCAGTCTTGGAAGTAGCCCAGCAGGAGACTGCAAAGAACCAGGCCGGCCATATGCCCACACTCGATTTGGTGCTGGGGCGCAGTGGCAGCTACAACTCGGGCTCACTGAGCTCCCCAGCAGATATATCTACCAACACCGTCTCCAACTCAGTGTCTCTGCAGTTGAGCGTGCCACTTTACAGCGGAGGGGCCACACAGTCCCGTGTTCGTGAGGCCCTCGCGATGGAAGAAAAAGTACGTGAGGATTTGATCCTCGCACAGCGCAATGCCGTCACACAAGCCCGCCAAGCCTATGCCGGCGTCGTCAACGGTCGGGCCCAGGTTGCGGCTTTGCAGGCCGCTGTTGTTGCTGGGCGCAATGCGGTCGAGTCCAACAAGATCGGCCTCAAAGCTGGCACCCGCATCACGCCTGATGTATTGACTGCTGAGCAGCAACTCTTTGCATCTCTGCGTGATCTGTACAAGGCTCGCATCGATACGGCCATGCAGTCTTTGAAACTCAGGGCCGCCGTGGGGCAACTTCAACCAGAGGATTTGCAAGTTGCGAATTCCGCATTGGCTGCGGCACTGACGAAGTCAGACTAGCTTCTGAAATCCACTG
>JBIPME010000115.1:0-6167 GCA_044369275.1 Rhodoferax sp. | reverse complement strand
AGGCAAACTGCCTGGGTCAGGCTGTCCAAGTCATCAATGGCCACCGCTTCGCCATAAGGCGTTGTTTGCACTTTGTAGCCATTGGTAAATTGGAGCTTAAACCCAGGTTTCCCCAATGAAAAAGGCCGTTCGCTAGATGTTAGCGAACGGCCTTAGACGTATTGGTGCCGATTATCGGATTCGAACTGATGACCTACCGCTTACAAGGCGGTTGCTCTACCAACTGAGCTAAATCGGCGTAAGCTCTCGATTGTATCCTAACAATTAGTTCTTTTGCGGCAACGAAAGCTTTAACTCACCTTTTTTTTGCAGCGCACGCAAAGCCAAATTCATGCGCTCAATCACCGCCTGTTTGCCCATGCTCTTAGCGACCGCAAAATGCAGCCACTTGTTCATCAATGCAGGCTTTAAAACCACGAATTCTTCACGTTTTTGGCTGAAATACACATCGCCGGAAAGCACCCAATCGGGCCCTGCTTCGATGTCGCCGCTAATCAACGCCACATCAATCTCGCCCTTCAAAAGCTGATTAAGTTGCACCGAGGACTGTTGCGACAAATCAACATCCAACGTCTCATCCAGCGAGGCCAGATCCAAAGGCGCTGTAGCGCGGCCACCCACCAAGCCACCCATAATTTTGCCCTTCAAGTCTTCTAGACTTTCAAAAGAAAACTCTTTGCCTTTGCGCACCACCATTTGGATGTTCTCTTCGTGTATTGCGTCCGAAAAATCAAACAAATTCTGCCTTTCCTTGTTTCTAGAGATACCCACAATAGCACCCTCGCCTGCGCGTGCACGCTCAAACGCGCGGCTCCAAGAGGTTAAATGCAAATCGTATTTGTCGCCGGTTATTTCACTAATTTTTAGCAGCAAATCAGCCAATGCCCCAGAGGGTTTGCTATGCGCGTCCAAATACAAAACTGGAACGTGTTTATCGTCCCCGTAAACGGCAATCGTCTCAGCGTAACCCTGCGGCAGGCACGAAAAAATTAACACCGAAAAGCTTAATTTATGTAATTTTTTCTTAAGAAAAAACATAACCCAACCCTTAATTCGAAGCATTAAGATAATGTTTTTCATATTTACAAAACAATAATTAAAATCCGCATTATTACACCCAATCCATTGCAATGCTGTAGTTAGAAAGCTGTTTCCAAGTTGCAACACGCCGGACCATGGGGCGCACGTTGAGGTTTCAATATCGGATTTCAAAATCGGATTTAAAAGCCAAATAAAAGCCAAATTTCAAATCGCGCCTGCCATCACATTAATACTCAAGGCCAGCACCAACATATTGAATGCAAAGGCGCTCAAACTGTGTACCAAAGTCAAATGCCGCATGGAGCGCGAAATCACTTGCACGTCAGAGACCTGTGAGGTCATACCAATCACGCTGGCGTAGTAAAAGAAATCGAAATAATCAGGCGCTTGTTTACCAGGGAAAACCAAACCCGCGTGGTGCAGCCGCTTCGAAGCATCTTGCTGCGTTGGCACCCAGCCGTAGTACAAATGGGCGTAGCGAAAAGCGTACAAGGTTTGCATCATGAGCCACGAGGCCCCCAAGGCCAGCATAGACAAGCCCAGATGGGCGTACCGCTGTACCAAAGACAGTGCGCTTACGTGTTGCAGCATCAAAGCAATGGCCACAATACTGGCGAAAACCGAGAAAAACAAAACCAAAAAAATCACCCATGCGGCTTGGTCTTGCGCTTGCGCCCGTTGGCGGGTTCGCTCTGCGTCAAACCCCAACGCCAGCAACCACGCCAACGTCAAATACACCGCGGTGCCCGCACACCACGCCAATAAACTGGCCGTTTGCCAGGCCAGCGGAATCGGCAACACAAACACCCCTACCCCAATGCCTACGCTGTAACTCAAACGCTGCCGACTGGTGGTTTCTAAAAAGTGTTGGTACATAGTGCCTTATAAGAACGTGCCAGCTAAGAACGTGCAAGCTGCAATTCACATAGTTAAGGTGAAAAACGGCTTTGCTGCGGGGCGCAGCTTGGGCGTGCACAGAGGTGAGCGCAACCATTATTGCCAATCCTTTTCACCCGTGTTTTTGCCTTCATGAATGCCGCCCTATTCTGCATGGGCAACAATAGCGCTGCGTAGGTGACTCATAGGTGGCACCTAGGTGGCTCATAGGTGCCATAGCGCACCGTTTTTAGAACCGCTACAGAGCAGCATTCAGTCCTTTGGACGCCATGCAAGCGTGCATGCAACAAGGGGTTGACCATGGGCACCATCGGACAGTACATCCAACAGCGCAGCACCGAGGCTTTACTGGGCAACTACTTCAAAGCCGCCGACCTGCACGAGCTTGCCAGCCAGCACCTGCGCGAATCGGCCAGACTGCACCAAACTGGCGAACACCTGCAAGCCGAAGTTCAGCACAGCATTGCGCGCAGCTACTCTGAACAAGCTTGCGCGCTCACGCATGCAAGCTAACTTGGATGCACGCCAAGCCTGCACCACGCCGCATGAAGCTGATTGCAGCTTCAACGGCCAACTCAAAGCACCTCGCCATCCACATAGAACCAGCAGCCTTGCTCTCGCACAAAGCGACTGCGTTCATGTTGGCGCACTGCGCGGCCTTGCAGGCGAAAGCGTGCAACAAACTCGACCTCGGCACGGTCTGGGCCGGTCTGGCGCACATTGCGAACCTCCAAGCCCAACCAACGCGCCTGCGCTTCCAGGTCTAACACTGCGGGGCGTTGGCTGCTGTGCCAAGTGCGCAGCAAATAAGGCACATCGCCGCGCACAAACGCGCTGTAGCGCGCACGCATGAGGCTCTGGGCATCGGGGGCCTGCGCTGGGCCTTGGTGAAAGAGGCCGCAGCACGCGAGATAAGCAAGCGTCTGGCCTTTGTTATGGGTACGCCCACAAGGGCAAGGGAGTGATGGCATGCCTGCATCATGGCACACAGGCGGGAGCAAAACACCAGACTGCGCCCATCACTTTCACCCCGGTTAATCTGAAAGAACTTCTCTGCTACGAGGCGCAGCTTTGCGTGCAAAGAAGTGAAGTGAAGACCCAGTTCGGAAAAATTAAGCCAAAAGCGCGAAGTTTTCCAAAATTTGGTCGTGCGTGGCAAAGCGGCCAAACACCTTCATATCTTGCTCGCGCACGATGGGAAAGCTGTGCAGGATGTAAGCCACTTCCTCCGCATCCAGGCCGTAGAGGTAGAAAAACACCGCATCCAAAGCCGCCATGCGTGCGCGGCGTTCGTCTTCGTTCCACACGAAAGGTGCCAGCACCGTGCCTGCGGAGTCCACATAGCCCAGATCACGGGCAAACGGAGCCAAGTCGTGCGCGGTATAGCTCAGAGCCAGCACCTGCGGCAGCACAAAGTCCGCCACACTAGGCCGCGCATGGTGGCCGTTCATCAACTTTGCTGCACGCATTGCTGTGACAAAGGCCGCAGGCAGCGGCGCGTCGAAGCGCTGGGGGGCAATGACGGGGAGCTGCTCTAGGATGAACAGGTTGATGGTTTGGCCCTGAAGCTTTTGCCGCAGCGTGAAATCAAACGCAAAGGCGTTGAAATTGGCAACGAGCAAGCTCACGGTACGCGCTGCAACGTGTGGCGTTGCGTTTTGCGGGATGAGCAATGGAAGCTTGTTGCCAAATGCAGCATGCGGTAACAGCGATGCAATCATGCTGCGCGCATTGGTAGGAGCCGAAATTTCTTTGTAACCCAAAGCCCATTCATACGGATTGCTGATGACCTCGGTTTGCGCCACGTAAAACTGCGGCACTGGGAACCGCGTGGGACTGGCTTTTTCGACTTGTGAAATCGCCTCTTGCTGCGCGGCACGGTGCAGGTTCGCCGCGTTCACCACCACATCCGCTGCCCGGTGGTCAAACATTTGCACCATCTTGCCTTCGTACAAGGGCAAGGCGTGCTCGGTGGTTTGGCGGGTTTCGCGCTCCCAGCGGTTCAAGCTGCTGCGCTTCCAGCCGTCTTGCGCCAACTCGTCGGCTTTGAGAAACAGCTTGGAGTCGTTGGTCATGTCAAACATGCGTTGGTACTTCACAGGCCAGGCTTTTGTATCGGGCTGCTGGCCCAGCGCATCGCTCATGCGGCCGTGTTGCACCAGCACGGGGTGTTGGGCGTAGAGCTTGAGCGTGATGTCAGCATCGCGCTGGTTGCGGAAAATAGGGGCTGCAGCCGTGTTGGGGTTCACACGGGCAAAGTCCGCTGCGCTTAAGTGCAGCACACGCCCCGGGGTATCAATTTCGTCCACGCTGTGCAAATAAAAGGCGCAGCGGCTGGGCTGGGCTTGCAAAGGCGCATCTTGTTGCAGCGATGCAACCTCATCCACCATGCCCTGTGCTGTGCCTTGGGCAAGCGCGGCCTGCGGCCGGGGGGCGTTGCGCGGTGCCTTGCCAAACACCAGTGCGCAGAATTTGAAGCTGGCGTGTACATCGGGGAAAAACACCTTTCGGTTTTCAAAGTCAAACAAGGCATGCAGCCTCCCAGTGCTGCTGATGGCGCTGAAAAACGCTGCCGCACCCTTGTCCGCCGCGATGCCGCTGGGGGTGATCAGGGCCACCACGCCATTCGGGTTGACCAGCGCCTGTGCGCGCTCCACAAACAGGCTGTAGAGGTTGACATCGCCACCGCCCAGCAGCGGATAGTCGTTAGAGCCCTGCTTGCCGTTGCCCAGCACGCGGGCATTGTCTTGGGCGCGTTCGCTGGCCTGCACATAGTCTTGCCACAGGGGTGCGTTTTGGGTTTTGAGCGCGGTGATCAGGCGCTTGCGGTCGGCGGCGCGGGCTTGGGTGGCAATGGCCGCATCGCGCTCGGCAAACCATTCCACCTCTTGCAGCTTGATGCGGTCCCACGGCGGGTTGCCAATCACCGCATCAAAGCCTGCGCCTACGCCCGCTTGCGCACCGCTGCCAAACACGGTGGGGAATTGCAGCCACCAGTGAAAAAATGTTTCCCGCTTGGCCAAGGCGCGGGCTTGTGCGATGAGCGCGTTGGCAGCCTTCACGGCTTCGCCCTTGCCAGAGAGTTCACCCGCGCCCAAGACGGTAACCAGGTTGTGGCTGGGGTCTAGCAGTTGGACCAAGGCCTGCAACAGCGGGTGGGGCTGGTCGTGCGTGGGCTTAAGCAGTTTGGGCAGTTGGCTGATTTTTTCAACTGGCCAGCCGGGAATCAACCAGCGCAGGGCGCGCCAAAAGTCCAGCACCGCCAAGACCGGGGCCATCTGCGTTTGCGCCTCGGTGGCCAATTGTTTGGAGAGGTGGGCCTCGGCAATGTCCACGTCGGTCAAGTCTGCCACCTGCGCAATGTTGCCTGCGGCTTTGGCCAGGCGGTCAAACTCGCTTTGCAGCAGCAGCGCGCCCATCGCTTGCAAGCCTTTTTGCACCTGCGGCAGTTGCTCGCCGTGCAGGCTGTCGCCGACTTGCAGATGGTGGTCCAAAAAGCTCAAGGGCGCGCCCACGGTGAAGGTGTGCAACCACAGCGCGGTTTTGGCCAGCTCCACGGCCATGGGGTTTTTGTCCACGCCGAAGATGGTTTTTTTCAAAATCATGCGGCGCACAATGTGGCGGTCGTCGAGCTGCGCCTCGGTCACGGCCCAGCCGTGTTGTTGTGCGGTGGTTTGGATGCTTTTGCGAATGCCGCTGATGCGTTGCAGCACGGGGCTTTGCCACGGCCTGCCGCGCTCGGCCAGGTGCGCGGCCCAAGGCTGTTGGTTCACCGCGTCCGAGGCCTTGGCAATCGCCTCTAACACCCGGTCGGCCAAAAAGTCCACCAGCGCCACCAAAAAATGGCCGCTGCCCATGGCGGGGTCGCAGACCTTGAGTTCGAGGATTTGGCCCGCCGGGTCCAGGGCATCGAGCTTGTCCCAGTCGCTAGGGTTGAGTGCGGTTTTTTTGCTGAGTTTGGTGAGGTGCGCCATAAAAGCGTCCAGCCGCACTTGCGCCAGTTGGCCGACGGATTCGCGCAGGATCAGGCGCACCAAGTCGTCGTGCGTGTAGTAGCTGCCCGAGACTTTGCGGGCAAAGCTGGCGGGCACGGCGGCGATGCGGTTGATCTCAGGCTTGTCTTTGTAGGTGTCCGCAGCTTGCACCCGGTGCACCAAGCTGTATTCGAGCAAGCGCTCGTAAATGCCACCTAGGTGCGAGACGGCCAAGTCGCGGTAGTTGATCCAGCC
>JBIPME010000002.1:0-18910 GCA_044369275.1 Rhodoferax sp. | reverse complement strand
CAGCACACGCCAAGACGCCAATTTCACCGGATTTTCTTTGCGGTGGTACGAGGCCCTTGGCAAAGACAGCAAAATTGTGGAAGGCTTTTTACTCTCGCTCAAAGTGGCGTTGGTGACTGGCGTTTTGTCGGCGGTTTTAGGAACGTTTGCCGCCTTTGTGCTGGTGCGTTACCGTCGTTTTCTAGGCCGCACCATTTTCTCGGGCATGGTCAATGCGCCTTTGGTGATGCCCGAGGTCGTCATTGGCTTGTCCTTGCTGCTCTTAATGGTGGGCTCGCAAAACCTGATCGGCTGGCCTGAGCGGGGTGTCTTAACCATTGTGTTGGGCCACACGCTGCTGGGCATGGCTTATGGCATGGTGGTGATTCAGTCGCGTTTAATGGACATGGACCGCTCGATTGAAGAGGCCGCTATGGACCTAGGGGCCAGGCCCGTGCAGGTTTTCTTTTTGATCACGCTGCCCAACATTGCCCAATCTATTCTGGCCGCATTCTTGCTGGCCTTTACCTTGTCGTTTGACGATGTTGTGATCTCAGAGTTCCTCTCCGGCCCTGGCGTCAACACTTTGCCGCAGGTGATATTTGGATACGCCAGGCGCGGCATCAACCCGACCGTTTATGCGGCTGCGACTTTGCTCATCATCACCGTAACCACCGTGATCGTGGCCTACAGTGTGTGGGTGGCACGCCAGTCGCGTAGGCGTGAACGCGAAATGGCCTCGGCCATCCGTGCGGAAAGCCCTGGCAATTTAGCCATTTAAGCAAACCATTGCCAGTTGATGGCTTGCTAATCACTTGCTTGCGGCACGCTTATCAGACGCTTATGCCACGCTTACCCCACGCTGGTACGAAGCCATGGCGCTAACAGTGCATTAGCGCAATGTCCAAGTACAGGCCCAGTTCTAAAATTCAACCACCACTAGGAAAGTTACCATGAATGCAACAACCCACCCCGAAGCCTTGACCACTGCCGATACCCAAGCCAGCAATGCCCATTGGCATGCCCGGCGCCTGGCCGCTACGCCACGCGGTGTGGCGGTAATGGGCGATTTTTTTATTGACCGCGCCCTCAACGCCGAGCTCTGGGACATCGAAGGGCGGCGTTTTATCGATTTCGCAGGCGGCATTGCCGTGCTCAATACCGGCCATGTACACCCCAAAGTCCAAGCCGCCATCGCAGCCCAATTGCAGCGCTTTACCCACAGCTGCTACCAAGTGGTGCCCTACGTGGAATACGTGGCCTTGGCAGAGCGCATCAACGCCATTGCGCCCATCGCAGGGCCTGTTAAAACAGCGTTTTTCACGACCGGGGCCGAAGCGGTGGAAAACGCCATCAAAATCGCCCGCTTTGCCACCCAGCGCAGCGGTGTGATTGCGTTTGGCGGTGCCTTTCATGGGCGCAGCCTGTTTGCGGTGGCACTCACCGGCAAGGTGCAGCCGTATAAAGCGGGCTTTGGTCCTTTTTCGCCAGAAATTTACCATGCACCCTTCCCCTGCCATTGCGCCAGCCTCGAAGAAACCCAAAAGGCCGTGGAGCAACTGTTCAAATGCGACATTGAGCCCAGCCGGGTGGCGGCCATTATTTTTGAGCCCGTGCAAGGCGAGGGCGGTTTCAACCCCATCCAGTTAAAAGCCGTGCAGTGGCTGCGCGCCCTGTGCGACCAGCACGGAATTTTGCTCATTGCAGACGAGGTCCAAACGGGTTTTGCACGCACGGGAAAAATGTTTGCCATGGAGCATTACGGTGTCTCCCCTGACCTGATGACCATGGCCAAAAGCATGGCGGGTGGCACCACCTTGTCCGCAGTGGTCGGGCGTACCGAGGTGATGGATGCCCCCAACCCCGGCGGGCTGGGCGGCACCTATGCAGGCAACCCCTTGGCGGTAGCTGCAGCCCATGCGGTGCTCGACGTCATTGCAGAAGAAAAACTCTGTGACCGAGCCCAGGTTTTGGGTACCCGTTTAATCGAGCGGCTGCAACGGGCCAAGGCCCACAACCCGCGCATGGGTGACATTCGCGGCTTGGGTGCCATGGTGGCATGCGATTTCATCAACCCCGACTCGCAAGCGCCCGATGCCGATTTGGCCAAACGTGTGCAGCAAGCGGCCCTGAAAAAAGGCTTGTTGCTACTCACCTGTGGTGTTTACGGCAATGTGATTCGTTTCTTATTTCCCCTCACGATTGAGGATGCGATTTTTGAAGAAGCCTTGACCATTCTTGACAACGTATTAAGCGAAAACTAAGGACTATGAAAGCTGCAGCCGACAATACGCCAGACACCACGCCAGACACCATGGCCCCTACCGTGACCCAACTTCAGGCGCAGGGCATTCATTCCATACTGGCCCAATTTTGCGACATCCACGGCGTAGCCAAAGGCAAACTGGTTCCGGTAGAGAACCTGCGTGAATGGGTTACACAGGGGGCGGGCTTTGCAGGCCCCAGCATTTGGGGCACGGGTTTGCCGCGTTACGGCCCGCGCAGTGAATACTACGGAAAAGTGCAGGCCGCGTCTTTGCGCCCCTTGCCCTTTATGCCCGGTGTGGCCCATGCGGTGTGCGATGGTTACGCGGGGGGCGACCCTCTGGATACTTGCTCTCGCCAAGTCCTGCAAAATGTGCTTAAACAACTGCAAGCTCGCCAATGGACTTTGTGGGTGGGCGTAGAGCCGGAGTTTTTTCTTTTGCGCCAATCCCCTCAAGGTCAAGGCCAAGCCCCTGGTTCATGGCAAGTCGCCGATGCCCACGACACGCTGGCCAAACCTTCGTACGACCTCAAAGCCATTCACCGCAACGCCAGCTTTTTAGAAGACATGCGCCAAACCTTGGTGCAACTGGGTTTCGAGCTGCAACAAATAGACCATGAAGATGCGCGTGGGCAATACGAAATCAATTACAAATTCGACCATGCCCTGGCTGCGGCAGACCGTTACATGCTCTTCA
This sequence comes from Rhodoferax sp., assembly GCA_044369275.1. Classification (GTDB taxonomy): domain Bacteria; phylum Pseudomonadota; class Gammaproteobacteria; order Burkholderiales; family Burkholderiaceae_C; genus Allorhodoferax. The sequence goes on along the minus strand of JBIPME010000002.1, from coordinate 15,968 downwards.
AAATGGCAGCCCATGCCATTGCGCAGCGCCATGGCTGCGTATTTAGCTGCATGCCCAAACCCCTGGCGACAGCGCCCGGCAGTGGTTTGCACTTTCACCTCAGCATTACGGATGCCAACGGAGCCCCCGTGTTTTCAGATAGCAGCGGTGCGCTGGGCCTGAGCGCGCTGGGGCACCAATTTGCAGCGGGCTTGCTGCACCATGCCGACGCCTTGAGCGCCCTGTGCGCGCCCACCGTAAACAGCTACAAACGCCTGGCCAGCAGCAGCAGCGCATCGGGCACGACCTGGTCGCCTGTTTGGAAAAGCTATGGTGACAACAACCGAACTTGCTTGGTCAGAACCGTGGCGGGTCGCATTGAGTGGCGCCTGCCCGACCCCTCTTGCAACATTTATGCCGCAATCGCTGCCACCTTGGCTGCGGGCTTGAGCGGCATTGCGCAAGCGCTGGTCCCGCCCGTGCCTTGTGACGAAGATTTGTACCAGCGCTTGGCCGCAGGACAGGCCATGCCCGCCCGTTTACCGGTCAATTTGGGCGATGCCTTGAATGCATTGGAGGCTGACACGGCTTTACGCCAAGCCTTGGGAAGCCAATTTTGCGCAGAATTCATCGCACTCAAGCGCCAAGAGTGGGATAGCTACAACCAACACGTCAGCGATTGGGAATTGCAGCGCTACGCAGACGCTTTTTGAAGCTGCATTTTTTTGCAGTAAATCGCATTGTTTAGGGGTCTTTCAGGCCCCTTTTTTTCATAAATCAAACCCACTTTTCGCATTGCAATAAATCAAGCGCTTGCAGGGAATTATTTTTCAATCTTATGTCTTATATAAGACATAAGATTGAAAAATAATTGGATTTTGGGCCTAGAATTGCTCCCACGGGAAGGGATTGCGCTGCTGCAGTCTGCTGAAATTTCTTAATAGTGTTTTGGGGCTTATGTTGAATTTTTTTTTCATTCGTGCACTAAAAATTGTGAGCAATAACGTTGACTAATAACGTTGACTAATAACGTTGACTAATAACTTTGACTAAGAACTTTCAAATTGCATCTCAATCGGTTTTCAATCATTTTTTAACTTCAATTTAACCAAGGAGTGTTTTTTTATGCCGCAATCATCTACACAGCAACTCAGCCGTGCGCAACAAATTTCCGAACTTGAAAAAGATTGGGCTACCAATCCTCGCTGGAAGGGGATCAAGCGTGGCTACAGCGCAGCGGATGTGGTGCGCCTTCGCGGCTCCTTTCAGGTAGAACACACTTTGGCACGCCGTGGCGCTGAAAAACTCTGGAACTTGGTGAATAACGAGCCCTACGTCAACTGCTTGGGTGCCTTAACCGGCGGGCAAGCGATGCAGCAAGTGAAAGCTGGGATCAAAGCGATTTACCTCTCGGGCTGGCAAGTCGCCGCGGACAACAACGAATACTCCGCCATGTACCCCGACCAATCGCTGTACCCCGTGGACTCCGTGCCTAAGGTGGTTGAGCGCATTAACAACTCCTTCACCCGTGCAGATGAAATCCAGTGGTCCAAAGGCGTAGGCCCTGGCGACGCAGGCTATATCGACTACCACGCCCCCATCGTGGCCGATGCTGAAGCGGGTTTTGGTGGTGTGCTCAACGCCTACGAACTGATGAAAGCCATGATCCGCGCCGGTGCGGGTGGCGTGCACTTTGAAGACCAGCTCGCATCCGTTAAAAAATGCGGGCACATGGGTGGAAAAGTGCTGGTGCCCACGACCGAAGCCGTGCAAAAACTCATAGCCGCCCGTATGGCAGCTGATGTCTATGGCGTTCCTACCTTGGTCATTGCCCGCACCGATGCCGAAGCCGCCGATTTGTTGACCAGCGATTACGACGCCAACGACAAACCGTTTCTCACCGGAGAGCGTACCGCAGAAGGGTTTTACAAAACCAAAAAAGGCATAGAACAGGCCATTTCCCGTGCAGTGGCCTACGCCGAGTACGCCGATTTGGTTTGGTGCGAAACCGGTACGCCAGACCTGGCATTTGCCAAGCAGTTTGCCGAAGCGGTGCACGCCAAACACCCAGGCAAAATGTTGGCCTACAACTGCTCGCCTTCGTTCAACTGGAAGAAAAATTTAGACGACGCCACGATTGCCAAGTTCCAAAAAGAGTTGGGTGCCATGGGTTACAAGTACCAATTCATCACCTTGGCAGGTATTCACAACATGTGGTACCACATGTTTGACTTGGCACAAGACTATGTGAAGCGCGGCATGAGCGCCTATGTCGAGAAAGTGCAAGAGCCTGAATTCGCGGCGCGTGAGCGGGGCTACAGCTTTGTTAGCCATCAGCAAGAAGTTGGAACTGGCTACTTTGATGACGTGACCACCGTGATTCAAGGGGGCAAATCTAGTGTTACCGCGCTGACTGGCTCTACAGAAGAAGAGCAATTCCACTAAGGAAATCTACCAAGCAAGGCCTAGCCGCTTTTCTTGTTCACTGACAACACCTGCGCGCAAGTTCGCTTGCGCGCAGGTGTTGTCGTTTGTGCGCCCGCATTTTTTGCGCAGACAACACAGGCATTGCGTTGCGGATTCGTTGCGCTGCAAACTGCCTGCCTTGTGCCATAGGGTATGGCAGAAGGTATGGAAGAGGGTGTAGAAGACGGTGTGGAAGATGGTGTGGAAGAGGGTGTGGATATGGTGCGAGAAAAAAGAGGGTGCCGATTTACAGGCAAAATGCACAGCCATCTGGATGGATTAGGTGGCAGTAATTGGATTAGGTTGAATTGAATGGGAGCAGTTATGTGGCGTTTTGCGGTAAAAGTTGTAGACCAAGCCCCTAGGCGTGTGTTGGCACTCATGGGGCTGGCCTGCGTGGGCCTGCTGGGCTTTGGTTTGTATTTGCAGCATGTAGGTGGCTTAGAGCCATGCCCTATGTGCATCGTGCAGCGTTATCTTTTGACCTTGGTGGCCGTGGTGGCCTTGGTTGGCAGTGGCTTTCGGGGCAGGGCGGGCTTGCTCGGCGCTGGCGTGGCGCTGGTGGTGTTGGCGCTGGCGGGGGCGCTTGTTGCGGCGCGTCAGAGTTGGTTGCAGTGGTATCCGCCGGAGGTGATGTCCTGCGGGCGAGACCTGTTTGGTATGGTGGAGGCGTTCCCCTTAAAACGCGTGCTGCCTATGGTGTTTAAAGGCGGTGGGGACTGCTCCAAGGTGGACTGGATGTTTTTGGGTGCTTCGATTGCCAATTGGTCGTTTGTGTGTTTTGTAACCTTGACCGTGGTTGCGGGTGTTTTGCTAGTGCGGCAATGGCGCAAATAACGCACTGAACGTCGGCAGCAATAGCGTATGAACGTTATTGGCCTCAATGGCCTCAATGGCCTCAATGGCCTCAATGGCGTCAAGGGTTGCTGTAAAAAAATTGTCCTACGCTGGCCTTTACAGGCTGGCTTTTCATAAAGAGATGCTTGCGTGAGTCTGATTAAATCTGTTTCTACCGTGTCACTGTTGACGCTGGTTTCGCGCATTACGGGCTTGTTGCGCGAAATTTTGGTGGTGTCTTTTTTTGGTGTGAGCGCCATGACCGATGCCTTCAACGTGGCATTTCGCATCCCCAATTTTTTCCGCAGAATGTTTGCCGAAGGCGCTTTTAGCCAGGTTTTCGTGCCAACGCTGGCGGCGAGCAAGGCGAAGTATGGCGAAGCGCAAACTAAGTTGTTGATCGACCGTGTTGGCACGGTGCTGCTGTGGGTACTGGTGTTGATTTGCGTTGCAGGGGTGTTGGCAGCGCCTGCCATGGTGTGGCTAATGGCCAGTGGTTTGCAGCAAAACCCCAAAGGCTACGCCACAGCGGTGGTCATGACGCAGTATATTTTTCCGTACATCGGCTTCATGTCGTTGGTGGCTTTTTCATCCGGCATTTTGAATACGTGGCGTCATTTTGGAGTTTCGGCGGCCACGCCCGTGCTGCTCAATGTGGCCATGATTGCAGCGGCTTGGTGGCTGGCCCCTTGGTTTAAAACCTTGGGTATTGAGCCGATCTACGCTCTGTGCGTGGGGGTGATGGTGGGTGGGGTTTTGCAGTTGGCGGTGCAAATTCCTGCATTGTGGCGCATTGGCTTGTTGCCGCGCTTTGCGCTGCGTTGGTCGGGCATTCGTGCGGCTTTCCAAGACCCCAGCACACGGCACTTGGCCAAGATGATGGTCCCAGCTTTGTTTGGCGTGAGCGTGGCCCAAATATCGCTGCTGATCAATACCCAAATTGCCTCGCATTTGCCCGTGGGCAGTGTGAGCTGGCTCAACGCTTCGGACCGTTTGATGGAGTTTCCAACGGCCATGTTGGGTGTGGCTTTGGGCGTGGTTTTGGTGCCGCAATTGTCTGCGGCCAAAGCCAGTGAGGATGCGCTGCGGTATTCGTCTTTGCTGGATTGGGGCTTGCGTTTGGTGGTGCTGCTGGCCGTGCCCTGTGCATTGGGAATTTTGCTGTTTGCCCAGCCGCTGGTTGCAGTGTTGTACCACTACGGTGCCTTTACGGGGTGGGATGTGCAGCAAACGGCGCTGTCCCTGATGGGTTGGGGCATTGGCCTGGTGGGGGTGGTGGCGATTAAAGTTTTGGCACCCGGTTACTACGCACGCCAAGACATTAAGACGCCTGTGAAGATTGCCGTGGTGGTGTTGGTGCTCACCCAGCTCATGAACTTGGCTTTTGTGCCGTTGTTCAAGCATGCGGGCCTGTCTTTGTCGATTGGCTTGGGGGCGTCTGTGAATGCGATTTGGTTGCTGTTGGGCTTGGTGCGCCAAGGTGCTTACAAGCCGGAAAAGGGCTGGGGTCGGTTTGCGCTGCAAGTAACAGTTGCGAGCATGGTTTTAGCTTTGTATTTAGCATGGGCTGCCCAGGCTTTTTCTTGGATTGAATTGGGACGCCATCCGGTACAACGGGTTGCGTGGATGGCGCTGTTGCTTTTGGGTGCTGTATCCGTGTATTTGGGCGCTGTATCCGTGCTTGGTTTGCGTTTGAAGGCGCTGCTACGTAGGTAAAATTATTCTGACTAAACCGTAAAGTCCGCTATGAAACTCTCATTGGCCGTGCCAACACCGCTGGCATATTTTGCATCGCTGGTTCACAGCGACTCCCAATTTGCTTTTTTTGAGGCTGCGGTGAGTTTGGCGCAAGACGCTTACCCCGATTTGGACGTGCACAGCGTGCTTTTGGAGGTAGATCAGCTCCTGTGCCGATTGCGTAAAAAGGTCCCAATCGGTGCAGACCCTCTAGAAAAATTACGGCTAGTGAATGCGTTTTTTTATGACGAGCTGCATTTTTTGGGCAATGCGAACGATTATTACGACCCCGACAATAGCTATTTGAATATTTTGCTGCACCGACGCCGTGGAATCCCTATTTCGATGGCCGCGCTGTGGATGGAGCTGGCCCAAGGCGTGGGGCTGGCGGTGCGCGGGGTGTCTTTTCCGGGGCATTTCCTGGTGAAGGTGAATTTGCCGATTGGCTTGGTGATTTTGGACCCCATGACCGGACGCACCCTGAGCCGCGAAGATTTGTCTGAATTTTTCGAACCCTCGCGCAAGCCTGGTGACAGCATTGCAGGTTTTCAGTTGCCCATGAGTTTGTATTTGAAGACGGCAACAGAGCGGGAAATGATTGCGCGCATGCTGCACAACTTGGCGGAAATTTACCGTTCAAGCCAAGATTTTCCACGCCTGCTGGCGGTACAGGAACGTTTGGTGGTTTTGTTTCCCGACTCTTGGGCGCAGTACCGTGACCGTGGTTTGGTGCATGCAGAGCTGGGCCATACGCGCCAAGCTGTTGCCGATTTGGAGTTTTATTTAGGGCAGACGCTAGCGCGCAAAGACGATGAAAAAATGATCAACAAAAAAATAAACGCCTTACGCCAAAAAATGGACTGATCAAGCAATGAAGCCAGGCAATTTAGCCAGGCAATGAAGCCGGGCAATTCGGTTCAGTAACGACCTGGGTTCAACAAAAATCGAGGGATGCCGATAGCCTGCTCCATGGGCGATGCGCTGGAAATGGTGCAAGAGGCCGTGCGCGTTAACGCACAGGGCGCCGAAGACCGTACGACCGATTGCGCGGGCCGTAGGCTGACGATGTTGGAGACGCGTTCGGTGGCTTGCAGCGGGCTTCTTTTTTGCAAAACCGGGTTGGACTTCGGGGGGTGTGTGGGTGTGAGTACGGGGTGGCGATGCTGTGGCTGCGCATGCGTGGTTTTGGCTGCGGGGGCGTAGGCATTGTGGTTGTTGGCGGGGCTGCTGTCTTTTAAAACTGCGCCACTGTTGCTGCCGGTTAGTTTGGCAATGGGGCGCAGCCATTCCAAAACAGGTGCCCATTGCAATAGTTCTTTGTTCACGCCAGCGCTTGGCAGGTCAAACAAGGTTTTTCCGATTTCAATGTTTTGCACGTAGAGCGGACTTTGCAGTATGGCTGCCAAAAAGGGAATTCCGGTGGCCTGGGCCCATTGGCGCATTTTGGCTTCACCCTCGGGGCTGGGGTCTAGGCGCATTCCAATCGAAGCCGTTTGGCAGCGTCCCGATGCGATGCGGGGCAGGCCTAGCAGCTCGGCATAGCCCGCAGCCGCAGATTCACGGTCAAACATGGAGTTGCAAACGGGCATCACAATCGCATCGGCAGACATGACGACACGGGCCAGGTCAAAGCCCTGCATGCCTCCGGGCGTGTCTAGCACCACGTGGGTGACGCCTTGCGGGATTTTGAGGGTGCTTTTTTGGTCAATTTGCCAGGAAAGGATTTTCGGCAAATTCGCATCGCGGTGTTTGAGCCAAATTTTAGAGGACTGTTGTTTGTCCACGTCACCCAGCATAACGGAACAGCCTTGGTGTGCCAGCCATGCAGCGATATGTGTCGCTGTAGTGCTTTTTCCGCTTCCACCTTTGCGATTAATGACGGCAATGATTGGCATTTTGAGTGCTCCAGTTTTATGAGTTGTCAAGTTTCTATCAAATTTTTGCAAAAGTCCAAGAAATATCTAATTGGCCTGTAAAAGGGATGGTATTTTTTTACTTGGCATCCGCTGGCTGTTGTTTTTAGGGCTAAGCAACCCCTTGACCTTCAATCATGGCGTGTATTTCTTCTAAATCAAGGCTGTCGATTTGGGTTGGCAAGAGATTGTCTTTGGCAAAGTCCAGCCACAAACCACTGTCTAAAAAGTAACGCAGAAGCTGTGCGTCAATGTGCTGCCCGCGCGCCATGCCCGCCATGATGCGAAAGGATTCCGAGAGCGTTTTGGCCGCTTTGTAGGGGCGGTCGGCGGCGGTCAGCGCCTCAAAAATATCGACCATGGCCATGATTCTGTCGGGCAGCGCGAGCTGTGCGGCGTTGAGCTTTCGGGGGTAGCCTTGCCCATCTAGTCTTTCGTGGTGGCTGGCGGCCAGGTCGGGCACGCGTGCCAAGTGCTTGGGCCAGGGAATGCGGCGCAGCATGATAAGCGTTTGCACAATGTGGTTGTTGATCGTAAATCGGTCTTCTTGCGTGAGCGTGCCTTTGCGGATCGTCAGGTTGTGCATTTCCCCCGTGTTTTGGGCGTTTGCGGGAAGCTGCATGTCAAAGCCGTAGTGGTTTTCGGGGGCGTTTTTTTCGACCGGGGGTTTGTGCTTGCCCCAAGCCACGACGTGTTCCGGCGCGTCTGCGATTAAAAACTCGGTGCAGGGCAATTCAAGCGGCTGGGGTTGGACGGCTTGGAGTCGGCGCAAATTTTCGATGGAGAGACCCAGGCGGTTGTCAAAGTAACGCAGCCAGGTGGTTTGGCCCAGTGTGTGCAGCCTTTGCAGGTCCGCATCGCTGGTGTGTTCACAGCCGATATTGCAGTGGGCGATGAACGCAAAGTCGTCGCGCAACTGCGCCTGGCGCAGTTCCAGTGTTTGGTGCAGTTCGGCAGCTGCGCCGCCCTGGGCCAAGGCCTGCCAGTAGGCAATGTCGGCATCACGCCAAAGCACCTCAAAGCGCATGCGCACTTCGTGGATGCGGTTGTAGATGGTTTCGAGTTTGGTGGATTTGTCGATGATGTGCTCAGGGCTGGTGACTTTGCCGCAGTCGTGCAGCCACGCAGCGAGGTGGAATTCGTAACGCTGCGCCTGCGTCATGCTGTAGTGGGCGTAGGGCCCCGTTGTGTCTTGCAAGATGTGATCGACCACCATGGCGGCCAGTTTGGGAACGCGCTCGCAGTGCCCGCCGGTGTAGGGGCTTTTGGCGTCGATGGCATCGGCCATGAGGCGCACCAGCGCATCAAGCAAGTTTTTTTGCCCCTCAATGAGCTGCCGTGTTTCGATGGAAACGGCCAGCATGCCCGAGAGTTTTTGCACAAACTCGCCAAATGCGGTGTCGGCGTGCATCAGGTCGGTTGCATGCTGCAGTACCAGCAAACCCTCGGTGCTGCCGCTGCGCCCGCGCAGTTCTATGCGCAATTCGGACAGGTTGTTGCCAATGGGTTCATGCGCGTTGCTGGGGTCGGGGGCGACCTGGTAGTCAATGGCCTGCGTGGCGTGGCCCTGTAACTGGCCCACCATAGAGGCTTGGCGCATGCAGTGCGCAGCCTCGTCGTACAGGTAGACCGAGGCCCCTTGGCAGCGGGTTGCGGTGACGATTTTTGCCAGCACCAAGGGCAGCATTTGGTCCACCTTGGGCTCGGCGGCGATGTCGTGGCTGATTTGCAAAAAGGCTTCAATCGTTTGCCCCATGTCGCCCATGACGCTGGACAAGTCGTTGACGCGGTTTAAAAAAGTGGGTGTTTGCTCGCAGCTTTGAAAGTTAAATTGGCGCATGCGTTCGGCCAAGTGCGTGAGCCGATTAATGCTGCGAAAGGCGGACATGCTCAAAAACCAGCCAAAGGGCAGCAGCAGTAACACGATGGCGCAGATGCACAGGGCCACGTGCAGGGCATGGACGCGAAACGGATTTAAAAAATCGTCGCTGGGCGATGCCAACAACAAATAGCCCCCCTGCGCTTGAAAGGCGTTAAAGGGCTGGGAAATTCCCAGCCACTCTTGCCCATTGACGGTAAAAGAAATTGCCGTATTGGGTTGGGCCTTGTGCGCATGCAGGTAGGCCAGGCTGGGTATGCCGATGCGGTCAATCGTCTTCAGGTCGATGCGATTTTTTTGCTTGTCTAGCACGCGTTGCATGTCGGGGTAGGCAATCACCTCGGCATTTTGGTTCACCAGCGCCAGCTGCGAATGGGGCGTGGGGCGCAGCGATGCAAGGTTAGATGCCAGCGCGCTAAGTACCACATCGACCCCCACCACCGCCTTGCCATTCGCGCTGGACTGGCTCAGCGTCAGGCCCAATTGTTCGGAGTAAAAAAACACATAAGGCTCGGTAAAAACGGATTCCTTGCGTTGCTGGGCCGATTGGTACCAGGCACGTGTGCGCGGGTCAAACTTGTAATCGGGCTGCCAACGGCGTTCGATGAGCTGGTGGGCACTGTTGAAAAATAAAAATTCAGCCGGGTCTTTGGCGCTAGTTTGAACGGATTGCACCATGAACTTTGCATTGTCTGGGGCCTTAAAGCGCTCGCGCAATGCTGCCACTTTGAGCGCCCGTACCAAGAAAAAAGCCCCGTCTTCGTAGCCCACGTAGACGGACGAAATCACGGGGTTGTTGTCGAGTAAGCCCGTTAAGGTTTGGAGCCAAGTCAGGCGTTGGTCTAGGTGCTTGGCCGATACCAACGCGGTGGAGGTCAGCAGGTGCAAAGACGCTTGCGCGGGCTCCAGTATGCGCAGTGATTTTTCATGAATTAACACCCCCGTGTCACGCGCCGAACGGGCCGCCAACTCCAGCAAGGAGCTGCGGGCTTCGAGCAGGCTAAAACCGATGATGCAGATGGTCGCCAGCACAGTGCAAACAATAGCCAATCCTATGGAGGAGAGCTTGAGTTGCAGCCGGGCCTCCTTGGTTTTTGCCACCATATTGGTTTACTTTCAATCATTTTGTTGTTCTTATCATATTCGGCAGATGGATTCAGAGGGGGCGGGCTTCGCAGTGGTTTTGAAATTTGATGTAAATCTCCATTTCTGGGTTGCAAAGTCGCAGCTAAATTTACGCTTGTACTGCTGCGATGGCGTATCGCTGCCGTTGTTGGCTTGGGTTGCAGCCTGGGTTTTGTGACAGCGCCGGGCTTGTGTGGCGGTGCAAAAGCCGCAAAATCAAACAAGGCGCAGGCGGCAAACTGCTGTGTGGGTGCCTGTAGACGGGGCCTGCGGCCCACGGGGCGTGCGTGTCGCTTGGCACAGGGGCCTTGCGACCCACGCGGTATCATTGCAACCGTCTGCGCACTGTGTTGCTCTTTGGGGCAGCAGGCAGCTGGCGGACACCGTTTTAATCCCCACCGAAGTTTCGTCATACCGTCCCGTGCGCCTCAACTCCATCAAGCTCTCCGGGTTCAAGTCCTTTGCTGAACCCACTAATTTTTTATTGCCCGGCCAATTGGTCGGTGTGGTGGGACCCAATGGCTGCGGCAAATCCAACATCATGGACGCGGTGCGCTGGGTTTTGGGCGAAAGCAAGGCCAGTGAGTTGCGCGGTGAGTCCATGCAAGACGTGATCTTCAACGGCACGACCACCCGCAAGCCCGCCAGCCGGGCCAGCGTGGAGCTGGTGTTTGACAACGCAGACCACCGCGCTGGCGGCCAGTGGGGCCAGTTTGGTGAAATTGCGGTCAAGCGTGTGCTCACGCGCGATGGTGGCTCCAGCTACTTCATCAACAACCAAGCCGTGCGCAGGCGCGATGTGCAAGACGTATTTCTGGGCACCGGTTTGGGGCCACGCGCCTACGCCATCATTGGCCAAGGCACCATCAGCCGCATTATTGAATCCAAGCCTGAAGAGCTGCGCCTGTTTTTAGAAGAGGCCGCGGGTGTCTCCAAATACAAAGAGCGCAGGCGCGAGACGGAAAACCGCCTGTCGGACACCCGTGAAAACCTCACCCGGGTGGAAGACATTTTGCGCGAGCTCAATGCCAACCTGGAAAAGCTGGAAAAGCAAGCCGAAGTCGCCACCCAGTACAACACTTTCCAAGCCAAAGTCGTGCGCAAACAGCACCAGCAATGGTTTCTCAAGCGTGCCGAAGCCCTGGCCGACCAAACCAAGGTGCAAACAGACGGCCTGGCCGCGGTCAATGCCCTCGAGGCGCGCATGGCGGATTTGCGCCACATAGAGTCCCAGCTCGAGACCGTGCGCCAAGCACATTACGCCGCCGGTGACCACGTCAACCAAGCGCAAGGCAAGCTCTACGAGGCCAGCACCGATGTGGGCCGTTTGGAGGCCGAAATCCGCTTCGTCGTCGAAGGCCGCCAACGGGTCGAGCAACGCCTGCGCACCTTGCACGAACAAGTAGCGCAGTGGGCTACGCGCAAAGACGATGCCTTGCTGGAAATGGAGCGCCTCGCGGAACTGGCCTTGGTCGGTGAAGAGCAGGCCGAGTTGCTGGCCGCCCAGGTCCAAGAACAGGCCGCGCAATTGCCCGAACTCGAAGAGGCCCAGGCCAGTGCCCAAGCTGACGCCAACGACCAGCGCAGCGCGGTCATGCAAGTGCAGCAGCAAATACAGCTACTGGCCGCCGAACAGCGCAATATCCAAGAGCAAAGCCGCCAGCTAGAGCAGCGCCGCGCCCGCTTGAGCAGCGAGCGCAGCGCTTTGGGCACCCCCGATGGCGGGCGTCTCGACAGCCTGCAAATGCAACTGGCCCAAGCGCAAGAGGCCGCAGAAGTGGCCCAAGCCCGCTTGCAAGAGCTGCAAGACATGGCGCCCCAGCTCGACGATGCGCGGCGTCAGCAACAACACATGCTCAATGCCGAGTCGGCCCGGCAGGTCGATTTATCGGCCCGCATGGAGGCCCTCAAAACCCTGCAAGACAAGGTCAAGACCGATGGCAAATTGCAGCCCTGGCTGCACAAACACGGCTTAGAGGCCTTGCAAGGCCTGTGGAGCCGCATTCACATTGAACAAGGCTGGGAAAACGCGCTCGAAGCCGCGCTGCGTGAACGCTTGGGCGCACTCGAAGTCTCGCGCCTTGAAATGGTTCGGGCTTTCGCCAGCGATGTGCCGCCCGCCAAATTGGCCTTTTACAGCGCGGCGCTCGCACGCATGCCCCGACCGCTGCGCACGCTGGCGCGCCTGTCGGACCTGCTGCGCGTCAACGATGCCGCGCAGCACGCCGTCTTGGTGGACTGGTTGGAGACTTGCTTTACCGCCGCCAGCCTTGAAGATGCCTTGGTTCTGCGCAGCCAGTTGCAGCCCGGTGAAAGTATTTACCTCCAGTCTGGCCATGCTGTGAGCGCGTGCAGCGTGAGTTTCTACGCGCAAGATTCCGAGCAAGCGGGCTTGCTCGGGCGCGCCCAAGAAATTGAAAACCTAGACAAAGAACTGCGTGCGCAAAACCTCATCACCGAAGAATGCCGGCTGGCCGCTGCCCGGGCCGAACACGCCTACACCGACAGTGCGCAACGCCTGGTGGCCTTGCGCAGCGAAGCCAACCAAACCCAGTCCCATGCGCACGCTTTGCAGGTCGAGACCCTGCGTTTGTCCCAGCAAGCCGAGCAAAGCCGTGCACGCAACGCACAACTGGACTTCGACGTGGCCGAAATCGACGCCCAACTCGAAGACCTGCAAGAAAGCAGCGCCGTCGCACAAGGCCGCTTTGAGTTGCTCGACATGCAACTGGCCGACAGCCAAGAGCGCCATGCCCAGCTCGAAGAGCATGTGCTCGATGCCCAGCGCAACATTACCCAGTGCCGCGAACAGTACCGCGCCATGGAGCGCCAAGCACAAGAGGCCGCCTTTGCCCAGCGCAGCTTGCAGTCGCGCAACGCCGAGTTGTCGCGTGCCATTGAAACCGCAGAGCAACAACAAACCACAGTACAGCAAGAGGTGCAACGCGCCCACGACGAACTTGGCCGCCTCACCGATGCCGCCGCCCAAGGGGGGCTGGAAAACGCCTTAGAGACCAAACTGGCCTGCGAAAAAGCCCTGGCCCAGCGGCGCAATGAATACGACGAGCTCACCGCCCAACTGCGCACCAGTGACGAGCGCCGCATGCAACTCGAGCGCGAACTCGACCCCTTGCGCCAGCGCATCACCGAATTCCGCCTCAAAGAACAGGCCGCCCAGCTCGGCTTTGAACAGTTCGAGCGCCAGTTGCTAGACGCCAAGGCCGACCTGAACGCAGTCGCCCACAGCATTGAAGAAGACCAGGTGCGCCTGGGCGGCTTGCAAAGCGAAATCGAACGCCTGCACCGCGACATTGCGGCCCTGGGGGCGGTCAATCTCGCCGCCTTGGACGAACTCGCGGCAGCGCGTGAACGCAAGGGCTTTTTGGATGCGCAAAGCAAAGACCTGACCGACGCCATGCAAATCCTGGAAGACGCCATTCGCAAAATCGACGCCGAAACCCGCGAACTGCTCTCGGGCACCTTTGACCAAGTCAACGGCCATTTTGGGCGCATGTTCCCCGAGCTGTTTGGCGGTGGCAACGCCCGTTTGGTGATTACGGGCGATGAAATCTTGGACTCTGGGGTGCAGGTGATTGCGCAGCCACCGGGCAAGAAAAACCAGACCATCCACCTGCTCTCGGGCGGCGAAAAAGCCCTGACGGCGATTGCGCTGGTGTTTGCTATTTTTCAACTCAACCCCGCGCCGTTTTGCCTGCTCGATGAAGTGGACGCGCCGCTGGACGACGCCAACACCGAGCGCTACGCCAAACTGGTCTCTAGCATGAGCAAAGAGACCCAATTCCTCTTCATCAGCCACAATAAAATCGCTATGGAAATGGCCCTACAGCTCATTGGCGTCACAATGCAAGAGCAGGGCGTTTCGCGCATTGTGGCCGTGGACATGGAATCGGCCCTCACTATGGCGGACTTGCATTGACTGGGATGCCCGCCAAGCTTGCGCCCCGTTGCATGAAAGTTCTTTCACGTTAAATCGCTATGACCCATTTTCAACTCGGCTTGGTTTGCATCGGCATACTCGTATGGCTCATGGTCTTGCTCCATGGCATCTGGGTGTCACGCAGCAGCATCCCCAAACAAGCGCGCTCCCCACGCACGGCCCGTGCCAACGCCGCCGATGGCACGCCAGAACCCCAAGAGCCCAGTTTTTCAGACAACGGCCTGTTTCCCAGCGAAACCCTGCGCCCCGTGGCCTTGCGCAAACCCGGCATGGACCCGCTGATCGACGTCATCGCCAGCCTCACACTGGAGGCCAGTGCCCCTGCCGTCTTGGGCGATGTGGCCATTGCGGCCTTGCCGCCCACCCGCCGCGTAGGCAGCAAACCCTTTGCCATTGAAGGCTACAACCTGGCCCAAGACGCTTGGGAGCCGGTGCAAGCGGGGCAGCGCTACAGCGCCTTTCAAGCGGGCGTGCAATTGGCCAACCGCTCAGGCCCCCTCAACGAAATTGAATACTCTGAATTCGTGGTCAAGGCCCAGGCCTTTGCCGATGCCATCAACGCCCAGGCTGAATTCGTGGACATGCGCGAAGCCGTGGCCCGCGCCCGTGAATTGGACCAATTCGCCAGCACCCACGACGCCCAGATCGGCCTGAGCCTGCGCGCGCGCAATGCCTCTTGGAGCCCGGGCTACGTGCAGCAACACGCCGCCGACTTGGGCTTTGTGGCGGGCCTGTCCGCAGGGCGCATGGTTTTCCCTGCCAGCCAGCCCGGTTTACCCCCTGTGGTCGTGCTCAGCTTTGACCCGCACGCCGCCTTGGCCGAAGACCCCGCGCTGTCTGCCATTCGCACTTTGGATTTGCACCTGGACGTCGCCCAAGTGGCACGCGCTGAGCAAGGCTTTGAGCGCATCTGCAACGTCGCTTACGCCCTGGCCCAGGCCATGGACGGCATCGTCACCGACGACCATGGCCAAACCTTGGCCCCCGAAGGCTTGGACCAGATCAACACGCAGTTGCAAACCCTGTACAACCGCTTAGAACAGCGCGACCTGGCAGCGGGCTCGCCACTGGCACGGCGACTTTTCTCTTAGGCTCCCTTATGACACAACCTCCCTTAGGGGCGCCCTCAGCGCCCGAATTGGCTGCGCAAGCTTCCACCTCTGCCGCTATCGCTGCCACCACCACTGCCACGCCCGCCGCCCGCGCAGCGGCGCTGCGCGAACAACTCCACCACCACGCCCACTTGTACTATGTGCAAGACGCGCCCAGCATCCCAGACGCCGAATACGACCGTTTGTTCCAAGCGCTGCAAGCCTTAGAGGCCGAGCACCCCGAGCTGCGCACGCCCGAATCCCCCACCCAACGCGTGGGCGCCAAGCCGCTGGACAGCTTTGCCAGCGTCCAACATGCGGTGCCCATGCTCAGCATACGCACCGAAACCGACACCCAAGCCAGCGGGGCGCAGGCCTTTGACACCCGCATTCGCAAAGAACTGGCACTGACCGAAGCCGACCCCTTGGTGGAGTACGTGGCCGAGCTCAAATTTGACGGCCTCGCCATGAGCCTGCGCTATGTGCACGGCGTGCTCGTGCAAGCCGCCACCCGGGGTGACGGCGAAACCGGGGAAGATGTCACGCAAAACATCCGCACCATTGGCCAAATCCCCCTGCGTTTGCCCAGCGACGCCCCCCCCGTGCTCGAAGTGCGCGGCGAGGTCTACATGGCCCGTGGCGACTTTGAAGCCCTGAACGCGCGCCAACGCGCCCGCATTGCCGCAGGCGAAAAGGGTGAAAAAACCTTTGTCAACCCCCGCAACGCCGCAGCCGGTGCGGTGCGCCAGCTCGACCCCCGCATTGCGGCCCAGCGCCCCTTGAGCTTTTTTGCCTACGGCCTGGGCGACATCCGCTGGGTTGAAGGCGGTGACCTGGCGGCATCCAACCCAGCGGATGCCCCCTTCGCCACGCACTACGACATGCTCATGCGCCTGCAGCAATGGGGCTTTCCCGTGGCCGCGCAAACCGCTTGCGTGCACGGCGCGGCGGGTTTGGTGGACTTTCACCAGCGCATGGGCCAG
>JBIPME010000114.1:0-6233 GCA_044369275.1 Rhodoferax sp. | reverse complement strand
CGCTTTGTGCAGGCGGCCGGGCTGGGGCAGATGCGCTGGTTGCGGGGCATAGGGGTCGTAGCATTGCACCAGCGGGATAGACCACACCGCCAATTGCGCTGCACTCAGGCTTTGCTGCGTTGGGCTCCCGATGGCACCCAAGACCAGCAGCGTGACGCGGTGGCCCATGGCTTGGAGCTGCTGCGCCAGCAGCGCCGCCATGCGCTCGGCACCGCCCACGGCGTGGTCGGGGTGCACATTGGTGAGAAAGACGATATTCACTTCGGTTTGTCCCGTATGCGCCAGCCCATGGCCGCCATCAGCACCAGCTCCACGGCCACCATGCCCCATGCCAAGCCCAGCGCCTGGCCCAGCTGCGCACCCACCACCGCACAGAGCAGCACCAGCGCAGCCTCAGCCCATTGAAAGCGGCTCACGGTTTGCAGGGCGCCGGTGGCCGACCACCAAAAGCCCAGCATGGCCCGGCGCAGCGTGTTGCAGACCAGCCAAAAAGCCAGGCATTGCAGCACCTGCGTCGCGGCCACAAAAGCGTCTCCGTACAGCGCACGCAGCACGGGCGCGGCCAGGCCATACGCCGCAGCACAGGCCAAGAGCAGCCCCAGCAACAGGCCTTGCAGCAGTGCTTTACTGCTTTGTACGTGGTGGGGCGTATCGGTGGTGTTGGGGCTGGCCTGCATGGCAGCACCTTGGCCCGCCTGCGTAGCCGTGCTTTGGCTCATGCGCGCTGTGAGCACTTGCAGCAACAGCCCCAAAAGATGGGCCGCTGCGCGGGTCAGCCGGTCGGCACTGGCGTACAAACCCGCCACGCCCGCCCCCGCGCTGTGCCCCAGTACCAAGAGCGGCAGGCTGGCGCTGGCGCTGGCAAAAAAGCCCGAGAACAAGGTGGGGCGCACCGCGTGCAAATAGGTAGGCCATGCCCCCCAGACCAAGCCTTTGCGCACGCGTTGAAAGCGCCTCCAGCCCAAGCCCATGCAGGCCAGCCCTGACAGCGGCGTGCCCAGGCTAATGGCCAGTGCCGCCGCCACGCTGTCTGCGCTAGAGTGCACACTCAGCAGCAAGAGCACGATGCTCGCAAGCCGCCCCATAATGCCCAGCAGGCCCATGCGTTTGCCTTGGCGCTGTGCGATGTACCACCACTGTGGAAACAGCAAGGTGCCCAAGAGCTGCGGCAAACTCGCCAGCACCAAGGGCCAGGCCATGCCGGGCCAGTGGTAGCCCAAGACCAGCACCACCAAGGCCGCGGGCACGCTGCACACCAAGCGGGCCAAGAGGTTGTCTAGCAGTGCCTGGCACAGCTGTAACTCATCCGGGGCCAAGGCGGCTAGCCGCTGGGACTCGGTGTTAAAACCCGCATCGATAAACAGCACGGCAAAAAATACCAGCGCCTGGGCCAGCATGACCTGGCCAAACGCCTGCAGCCCCAAGCCCCGTGCCATCAGCGGCAAAGACCACAGCGCCAGCACCAGCCCCACGCTTTGCAAGCCCAGCAACCAAAGCGTGTCGCTGTGTTGGCGCAGTAAGCGGGGGAGGTGGTGCAGCAGCATGGTGTCAGTGTCGGTGAATGTTCTTGGATGTTGGCGCGAGGTGTGCTGGCGTGTTGGTTGCAGTTTCTGGGGGCGGGCGCTTAAGCTGCAGCTTAAGCTGCAATCACTTGCATGCGATGGGGCGCAGGCTGGGTGTGCATCAAAGTTAACGCGCTGCGCCGCGCCCGAGGAAGGCGAAGAACACTTGTCGCCAGCGCAATTGGCGGTCATTTTCGGCAAACAGCAGGTCCCAAACCAGCACGGCCAAGATCGCCAACAGCAGCCCAATCACCCCGGCTGCTACGGTGTTGACGACCACCCGTGGCCCGGATTTGCGGGTCGGTGGCGTGGCGGCATCCAAGACCGAGATCACCGCCAAATCGCGCGACTCATCGACCCGCGACAAGGCTTTGGTCCTGATCAGTTGTTCCAGTATTTCGCTGGCCATTTGCTCCTCGCGGCGCAAGGGGTCGGCCTGTCGGCGCAGCGCGGCGTAGGACTGAAAGGGCAGCAGGATTTGGCCGTTGCTGTTGTCAGCTTTGCCGACCTGACCGCGGTTGCCTTTGCCGCTGTTGTTGGGGGCGTCGGTGGCTGCGCGTTGGCCTGCGGCGGGTGTGGCGGGTGTGGCGGTGGTGGGGTTGGTGGGTGTTGCAGGCGTGAGGGCTGGTGCCGGTGCAGAGGATGCCGCAGCGCTTGTCGAAGGTGTAGGGGCCAGTACCGAGGTTTGGGCCGCAGCGCTGCTGGGCGTGGCGCGCAGGTTGTGGGGGCGGGAGATGGCGCGCAGCTGTTCACGCAGGCCTGCCAGCTCGGCGCGCATGCGTACCATGTCGGGGTGGTTTTCGGTGGCCACCACGGCCATTCGGCGCAGCTCCACTTCGCGGGTGGCGATCAGGCCTTGCAACTCCACCACGACCGAAGAGGAGGCCTCTTCTTGGCCCTTGAGGCGGGTCAGGCCCGAGGCTATCTCGAACTCCATCAAACGGTTGCTGGCCAGTTCGCGCTGGGCAATGGATTCTTCGATCAGCACATCGTAGAACTCGCTGCGCCGCATGGCCTCGCTGCGTGCCAGCCGCTTGGCGATGTGGTACATGGCTTGGATCATGCCGTTGGTAATGGCGGCCGCTTGGACGCTGGAGTTGTCTGTGAAGGCCAAGGTGATGATGCCGTCGCGGCCCACCTCCACCTTGGTATTGCGGGCCAAGCGATCGCGCAGCACGTCCATGTCGTTTTCTTGGTAGCGCTGGGTCAATTGAAAGTTTTCAATCACATCGTCTTGCACCGAGCGACTCAGGAACAAACTGGCGTACAAGTCAGACGGGTTTTTCAGTGTCAACGCTGCCGCCCCCAGCACCGCATTGCCGCCAATTTGGCTGGCCAAGCTCGATGCCGTGGTGTTGTTGGCCTGGGGCGGCAGCAGCCGGGCGTAGGCCGTGAACTCTTGTGGCGACAGCAGGGATTTTGTCCCCACCGCCAGGGCCAGTGCCATGGGAAATAGCAGCAAAAACCAGCGGTATGCTGCCAAGCGCAGCATCAGGTTGGAGACGCCCACAGCCCCTACACTCACAGGCTTGAGCGCAGCACTTTGAGCGCAGCACCCCCCAAAGCCAGTTGGTAGAAAATTTGGCTCCAATCGCGGAACAAGCGCGACCAGCTCACGCTGCTCACGTCTTCGGGCACCACAATGGTGTCGCCCGGATTGAGCGCATCGCGCAGCACCCAGGTGGCGTTTTTGCGCACCGTGCCGTCGGCCCTGAAAATCACAATGCCCGAGCGGTTGGCTTGTGCGTGCAGGCCGCCCGCGTTGTCGATGTAGTCCTGCGCGTTCCAGTTCGCATGCCAGAACAAGGTGCCCTGCTTCATCACCGAGCCCACCACCGTCACGGTGGACGGTTTGGAGGGAATTAGCAGCGTGTCTTGGTCCTCTAGGTTGATGTTGGGCAAGTCTTGCAGCCCTGCGTTGGGGCCGCTCAAGTTCAGCGCAATCCGGCCATCGGGTTGCTGGGTGCGTAGCCGCGTGACCAAGGCTTTAATCACCTCAATCTCGCCGCTGCCAATCATGCCCTCTTCTTGTGACATGGCGTTTTTGGTGCGCCCCGATAAATAGCGAAGGTAGTCTTGCTCTATGCGGTCGGCCACCTCTTGGTAGCGCAGGGCCTCTTCTTTGCGGGCGCTTTCGCGGCTGAACGCTATGCCAAAAACAAAGGCTTGCGGCGTCAAGCCGCCTGCTTTTTGGATGATATCTAGCATGGTTTCCCCCGGCGCCGCGGGGTAAATGCCAGGGGCGTTGACTTCGCCTTCGAGCTTGACGGTGCGCAGTTTTTTGTTTTGCGGCTGGCGAAAATCATTGGTGCTAAACACCACAATGGTGTCACCCGATTGCAGGGTTAAATCGTGCTGCGGGTCTTTTTTCAAGGCCTTGGCCAGGTTGAAAGTCAGTAACTGGCTCGATAAAGTGGCGGGGTCCAGGCGCTCTATGCTGGCGTAGTCCCAATTCACGTCGGGGAAGTCGCGGCGAAAGTCCGTGTCGCGGCTGGAGTCGAACATATTGAGCAACGAGTTGCGTGAGTTTTGCCGAATCCATGTGGAGAACCGCACCAGCGCCGTGTTGTTTTGGATCAGGTCTGAGACCCGCATGCCCGCGTGCCAGTTTTGGCGCAGGGGTTCGGCCACATTGCCCCGTAGCGTGACCACTTGGTCAAATTGCGGTGTAGGTGGCAAGACGATGAGCAAATCGCCGTCTTGCAGCGGGCGTTGCAGCTGCTGCGCATCCAGGGTCAGCGTTTCTACTTGGCGCTTGCCTTCGCGCAAACGCTCTAAGCGCGCCGTGAGCTGGGTTTGCGAAAAACTCTGGCCCCCACCGAGCTGCAACAAGTCGGCCACCGTGCTGGGGGTTTTCAGGTGGTAAATGGCGGGTCGGCGCACGCTGCCCGCCACGGCGGCAAAGCCCTGGGCCGCAGGTACATACAAAATATCGCCGGGTTGCAAAGCCGGGTCGGCGCTTTTGTCGCCATTGGCCAAGAAGTCGTAGGCGTCAATCACGTTAACCACTTGGTTGCCCCGGCGCACTTCAATATGGCGCAAGTCGCCGCTGGGCAAAGGGCCGCCCGCACTGAGCAAGCCGTGCAAGGCGGTGGCGGTGGACTCGGTGGTGTGGATGCCGGGTTGGCGTACAAAGCCGGCCACATAAAACTGAATCTGCCGCAATGCGCCCAGTGTGACCGTGAGTTCAAACTGCTTGTACTGCTTGCCAATCAGGGTGGCGACCAGGTTGCGCAGGTCCGAGAGTTTTTGGCCTGCCACCATGACCTGCCCTATCTTGGGCAAAAACACGCGGCCCGAGCGGTCTATGGGGCCTTGGTAATCGATGTCGATTTGCCCCCAGGCGCGAATCAACAGCTCGTCACCCGGCCCCACGCGGTAATCCGTGGGCACCGTCAAGGGGTCTAGCGCGGCGTTGTTTTGGTCTTTGCCGTCGAACAAATCTGCACCAAACACTTGCAGGTTGCGCCCCACCGAGTTTTGCACCCAGCCTGCAAACTCAAACGGCGCACGGGCCTCCAAGGTCGGGTCGGCGATTTTGGCGGCCAAATCGTCTTGCTGGTTGCGCTTTTCCTGCTCCTGCGCTTTGTTGCTGCTGGGTTTGCTCTCACGTGGGGGCATAGGTGCCAAGGCGCTGCCCACGGGCCTTTCTTTGAGGTCGTAGCTAATGCCCAAGGAAAGTGGCTTTTGGAAAATGCGCGCCGGTGAAAATACCCGGCCGTCCGAGGTGGAACTTTCACCCGGGCGGGGCGCCTGCAACACCGTGTCGGGTGTGGCCATTTGCGGCCACGCCGCAGCAGGACTCCAAGCCAGTGCTAACAAGAGTAAAACACGTAAGCCTATGGGTAAAGTGTGCACTTCCGTCCTCGATGTAAATCTACCGCTGCTTGCGCCTGCGTTTCTTTGTATTCTTCCGCGTTTCTATTAGTATTACCAATAATGCATTAAATGCATTAAATGCATGAGGGAGTATAGCGATGGCAATTACCACGGTATGGGTTAACGGACGATTTTTATCACGCAAAATTACCGGGGTAGAACGCGTTGCGCACGAGGTGCTGCGCTGCTTGGCGGTCGATTTTTTGGACGCGCAGGCGCAGTGCAAAACGCCCACGCACACGCTGGCCTTTAAGTTGTTGCTGGACCACGACTCTACAGTGGTGGTGCCCGATTATTTGGCACATTGGCCAGTCCGGCGCACAGGACGGTACCGAGGCCACCTTTGGGAGCAAATCGACTTGGCGCGCTTCGCCCCCCAAGACTGGTTGCTGTGCCTGTGCAACACTGGTCCTTTGTGGCGAAAAAACCAAATTCTTTTTTTGCACGATGCGCAAGTGTTTGCAATTCCCCACAACTTTGGTTGGCGTTTTCGCTGGTGGTACCAAAGTATTTTGAAAATCGCGGGCCGCCGCAGCCGCCTGGTGCTGACCAACTCTGCGTTCTCCCGCGCTGAACTGGCGCGCTACGCCCGCATTCCCCCCGCCAAAATAACCGTAGCCCCTTTGGGCTGCACGCACGCTTTGGCCGTCACGCCGCAAGCCCCTGCGCAATGGGCGCAGTGGGTGCAGGAAAAGCCGCACTTGCAAAACCAAGCCTATGTACTGGTCGTGGCGAGCGCCAGCCCGAACAAAAACTTTGCCGCCGTGGTGCAGGCGCTGGCCTTGTTGGGCG
>JBIPME010000113.1:0-6255 GCA_044369275.1 Rhodoferax sp. | reverse complement strand
TAGGTACTTTTTACCGCTCTAGTGCACCTGGTGCCAAGGCGTTTGTCGAAGTGGGCGATACGGTCAAAATTGGCGAGACCTTATGCATTATTGAAGCCATGAAAATTTTGAACGAAATTGAATCGGATAAGTCGGGAACGGTTACGCAAATTCTTTGCGATAACGGGCAGGCAGTGGAATACGGTCAAACCTTGTTCGTAATTGAATAAATTTTCTAAAAAAATCCATGTTTAAAAAAATTCTGGTTGCGAACCGCGGCGAGATTGCTTTGCGCGTTCAGCGTGCCTGCCGCGAAATGGGAATCAAAGCCGTCATGGTTTACTCGGAAGCCGATCGTGACGCGAAGTACGTGCGCTTGGCTGAAGAGGCTGTGTGCATTGGGCCTGCTTCTTCAACCCACAGTTACCTCAACATGCCGGCACTGATTTCGGCCGCAGAGGTCACGGATGCCGAGGCGATTCATCCTGGTTACGGTTTTCTGAGTGAAAACGCAGATTTTGCGGAGCGTGTGGAAAAAAGCGGTTTTCAATTTATTGGGCCAACCCCCGAGTCGATTCGCATTATGGGCGACAAGGTGTCGGCCAAACAGGCCATGATTCGTGCGGGCGTGCCCTGTGTGCCTGGCTCTGATGGAGAGTTGCCAGACGACTCTGTGCAAATACGCCGCATCGCCAAAACCGTGGGTTACCCCGTGATCATCAAGGCCGCAGGCGGCGGCGGCGGGCGTGGTATGCGGGTTGTGCATACCGAGGCAGCCTTGGTCAATGCGGTTGCCATGACCAAAGCGGAGGCGGGTGCCGCATTCGGCAACCCTGCGGTGTACATGGAGAAATTTCTTCAAAACCCGCGCCACATTGAAATTCAAATTCTGGCCGACAAACATAAAAATGTGGTCTATTTGGGCGAACGCGATTGCTCTATGCAGCGCCGCCACCAAAAAATCTTGGAAGAGGCCCCTGCTCCCGGCATTAACCGTAAATTAATCGATCGGATTGGTGAGCGTTGCGTGGCTGCGTGTAAAAAAATCGGTTATCGCGGTGCCGGAACTTTTGAATTTTTGTACGAAGATGGAGAGTTTTACTTCATCGAAATGAATACAAGGGTACAAGTGGAGCATCCCGTTACAGAAATGGTGACGGGTGTTGATATTGTTAAAACCCAAATTTTGGTTGCTGCGGGCGAGAAATTACCCTTTACCCAGCGCGATATCGTCATCCGAGGCCACGCCATAGAGTGCCGGGTGAATGCGGAAGACCCTTACAAATTCATTCCATCGCCAGGACGCATCACGACTTGGCATGCACCCGGTGGGCCTGGCGTGCGGGTGGACTCGCATGTGTACACCAACTATTACGTGCCACCCAACTACGACTCTATGATTGGAAAAATCATTGTCCATGGCGACACACGCGAGCAGGCGATTGCCCGCATGCGCACCGCCCTTCTGGAGAGCGTGGTAGAGGGTATTAACACCAATATACCCTTGCACCGTGAGCTCATGGTAGATGCTAAGTTTATGGCCGGTGGCACCAATATCCATTACTTAGAGCAATGGCTTGAGCACCATAAGCGCTAGGGATGGAGCCTATGTTTGAACTAACGTTGCAGTGCTCCGAGTCGCAGGTGGAGAGCATGGGAGAAGCCTTGGAGGCCTTGGGCGCATTGAGCGTCAGTGTGGAGGATGCGGATGCGCACACCGAGCTAGAGCAGGCCTTGTTTGGTGAACCTGGCATGCCTGCCCCCAAGGAGGGCTGGCAACGGTCCAAAGTGGTGGCCCTGTTTGCGGACCAAACGGCGGCTTTAGAGGCCAAGCAAGTCTTGGTGTTGCAAGACTTCTTTGAGGGGGCTCGGGTGGTTGCGGTGACCGCTGTAGTCGAGCAAGACTGGGTTCGTTTGACCCAGTCGCAATTTCAGCCAGTGGAAATTACACCTGAGTTTTGGATTGTTCCCACTTGGCATGAGCCACCTGCGCAAGCGCGCCAGGTCATTCGGCTCGATCCTGGACTCGCTTTTGGAACGGGTACACACCCCACCACACGCATGTGCCTGCGCTGGATTGCCCAACGCGGTGCTGCGGGCAGGGTCTTGGATTACGGTTGTGGTTCCGGTATTTTGGCCATTGGCTTGGCCAAATACGGCGCAACCGACGTGGTGGCGGTGGATATAGATGCTAGCGCAGTTGAGTCCACCCGTTTGAATGCCGATGCCAACCGGGCTGTACTCCAAGTTGGGTTGCCAGACTTGGCTGTGGGGCATTTTGATGTGGTGGTGGCGAATATTTTGGCGACACCTTTGAAAGTGTTGGCCCCCTTGCTTTGTAGCCATGTTGCACCGGGTGGCCATTTGGTACTGGCTGGAATTTTGGAGCGGCAGTCGCAAGATTTGGTGCAAGCGTATGCACCTTATTGCGAGTTGCAGGTCTTAGATTGTGAAGACGGCTGGGTTTTGATGGGGTCAGGCTTCTGAGCAAGTGCGTATGCACATCGGAATGCCCGTCCTTTATACCGCTTAAAGACTGCCCCTTATGAGCCTGATTACGCAATGCTCTGAATGCGCGACGATGTTCAAGGTCGTGCCAGACCAGCTGCGTATTTCTGAAGGCTTGGTGCGTTGTGGTCAGTGCAATGCAGTGTTTGATGCCAATGCCCATTTGCTGCCTTCTATGACGCACAAACCCCCTGTGCTGGCGGTATCCGATGCCGTCGTCCCCCAGTCCACAACGGCTGACAGTGTCGCCACCTCGCAGGCCCCAGCGCCGGATAACGCCAGTCAAGAGCCCAATAGCAAGGCGATTTTAGTGGATGCGGCCAAACCCGAGGCTGATTCGCCACGCTCGGATTTTTCCCACTCCAGTTGGGGTGAGCCTGCGACGGCAGTGGAGTCGCAGCTGTCATTTATGGAGAAAAAGCAGGGGAAAGCCTTGTTTTGGGATGCAATTTGGGTTCGCGCAGTTTTGTTTTTCTGCATGCTCATTCTGCTGGTTGCGCTCGCCTTACAGCTGGTTATGGTGAACGTAAACCTTATCGCAAGCATGCACCCCCCGTTGAAGCCTTATTTGCGGACCTTGTGCGCGGTAGTGCGCTGCGAGTTGGTCGGTTTGCGGCAAATTGAGTCGGTTGTGATTGAGCAATCGTCGTTTGCGAAACTAGGGCCCGATGTCTACAGTTTGAATTTCACTTTAAAGAATGCAGGGGACGCTGAAATTTTATTGCCTGCTTTGGAGTTGACGTTAACCAATTCACAAGACCAAGCGCGTATACGGCGCGTGTTTGCCTCGGGGGAGTTGGGTATCTCGCAAAAGACATTGAAGCCGCATGAGGAAATAACTTCTGCGTTGACCTTGGCCGTTCCCGCAGCCCAGATTTCTACGGGTGTATTGGGTTACCGTCTGTTGGCTTTTTATTTGTAAGCGAGTCTGAAAATAAGAAAGCCCGAAATTTTTCAATTCCGGGCTTGGTTTAAAACGGTAGGTTTTAAGGTTTTGTAGACGTGGGAAAGGGCCATGCAGCCTGCGGATTGAGCGTAGTTTGTGCTGAAGATGCCGGTATGCTTGCCTTGGGTGCTGCGGGTTTTGCAGCTTTTTTTGCAGTCGATTTTTTGGCGGGAGCCGCTTTGCTTGCCACGGCTTTTTTTGCTGGGGCTGCTTTGGCGGGCGCTGCGGCTGCTTTGGCAGGAGCGGCTTTGGTTGCCACGGCCTTTTTAGCTGGGGCTGCTTTGGCGGGCGCTACGGTTGTTTTGGCGGGAGCGGCTTTGGTTGCTACGGCTTTTTTAGCTGGGGCTGCTTTGGCAGGCGCTGCGGCCTTTTTGGCAGGTGCGGCTTGGGTTGCTGCAGCTTTTTTGGCTGGAGCGGTTTTTGCCGGTGCAGCCGTTTTGGTCGCTACGGCTTTTTTAGCCGGTGCTGCTTTGGCGGGGGGCGCTGCTTTTTTGGCAGGTGCTGCAGCTTTGGTGGCTGGCGCTGCCTTGGTAGGCGTTACTTTTTTCGCTACAGCGGCTTTTACGGGGGTTGTTTTGGCTGGCGCAGCGGTTTTGGCTGGCGCAGCTTTGCTTGCGGATGTAGCAGATGTTGCTACAGGTTTTTTTACCGCTACAGTTTTAGCGGGTGCCGACTTTTTCGCTGCCGGTTTTTTTGCAGTTGCCATTATTTTCTCCTTGTTTCATTTGCAAAGGGCGTTTCCTGTATTTGCGATAACAGGAAGTGATTCATAGGGCTGGGACAATCCCCAGCCGGATGAACTCGGGTGTACCAGTCCAAGCAGTCTTTGTAAGTACTGGCTGCTTGTCTTGGTGGAATTTGAAAGGGCATTGGACGGTGTTAATCCCAAGACAGTGCGCCGCCCGATTGGTATTCAATCACGCGGGTTTCGAAGAAGTTACGTTCTTTTTTCAGGTCAATCATTTCGCTCATCCACGGGAAGGGGTTTTCCTCGTTGGGGTACAGGGCTTCAAGCCCGATTTGGGTGGCACGCCGATTCGCAATGTAGCGCAAATAGCCTTTGAACATGGAGGCATTCATGCCGAGCACGCCACGTGGCATGGTGTCTTCGGCGTAGCGGTATTCCAATTCAACGGCTTTTTCAAACAAAGCTTTGATTTCTGCTTTGAACTCAGCGGTCCAGAGTTGCGGATTTTCTAATTTTAGTTGATTAATCAGATCAATGCCAAAGTTGCAGTGCATTGATTCATCACGCAAGATGTATTGGTATTGTTCGGCGGCACCGGTCATTTTGTTTTGCCGTCCAAGCGCCAAAATTTGGGTGAAGCCAACGTAGAAAAACAAACCTTCCATCAGGCAGGCAAAGACGATTAAGGACTTCAATAAGGTTTGGTCCGTTTCGGGTGTGCCGGTATGGAAGTCGGGGGCCATGATGGCTTCGATGAAGGGGATGAGGAATTGGTCTTTGTCCCGGATCGATTGAACTTCGTTGTAGGCGTTGAAAATTTCGCTTTCATCCAGGCCCAAAGATTCCACAATGTATTGGTAGGCGTGGGTGTGGATGGCTTCTTCAAACGCTTGGCGCAGCAGGAACTGTCGGCATTCGGGCGCGGTGATGTGGCGGTAGGTGCCCAGTACGATGTTGTTGGCAGCCAGAGAGTCTGCAGTAACAAAAAAACCCAGGTTGCGCTTCACAATGCGCCGCTCGTCTTCGGTGAGTCCGTTTGGGTCTTTCCACAGTGCGATGTCGCGCGTCATATTGACCTCTTGCGGCATCCAATGGTTGGCGCAGCTTGCGAGGTATTTTTCCCATGCCCATTTGTATTTAAACGGGACCAGCTGGTTGACGTCGGTTTGCCCGTTGATGATGCGTTTGTCGTCAGCGCGCACCCGGCGGGCAACGCTGGCGCTTGTGTCCATGGTGGGAGTGGTTGTAGCAGAGAGGGGCAAATCCTGTGTCAATGCGGTGGCTTTGTCCGTTGAACGTACAACATTGGTTTGCGATAAAGGCTTAACTTCTTCGTCCCAAGATAGCATAAAAATTTCCAATCTCTGAATTATGGTTGCAGCGAAATGAAATGCAAGGTAAACAGGTATTTCGCAGGTATGGGATGTTGTTCAATTACATCGTAAACAGGGTAATAAAGGGTGCATGGCGTATCACTTTGATGGTATGCCCTTTATTGGCAGGACTCACAGGTAGGGTCGTCTACGCCGCAAAATTTAATATCGGTTGCGGCATTGGCAGACAGCGTCATTTGCATTTGTGCTTGTTGGGCGATGACATCCAGTGCGCTGGGTGCGCTGGGTGCCTTGGGGGCGACCATATTGGGGTTGTGGTTGCCGGAGGAGACGGCGTTCATCCGTCCTGCACTGACAGTGGATTTTTCTGCGTGCGTGGCAGACATGGTGCGCAGGTAGTAGGTGGTTTTGAGGCCGCGTAACCATGCGAGTTTGTAGGTGTCGTCGAGTTTTTTACCGGATGCACCTGCCATGTAGATGTTCAGGGATTGCGCTTGGTCAATCCATTTTTGCCGGCGCGCAGCAGCTTCTACCAACCAGCGGGTTTCTATTTCGAAGGCGGTGGCGTAAAGCTCCTTGATTTCGTTGGGAACGCGGTCAATCGGTGCGAGGGAGCCGTCAAAGTGTTTGAGGTCCATGACCATGACGTCGTCCCAAAGGCCTAGGCGTTTGAGGTCGTGCACCAAGTAGCTGTTGATGACGGTGAATTCCCCCGATAAATTGGACTTGACCGAGAGGTTGCCAAAGCAGGGTTCTATGGAAGCGTCTACGCCAATGATGTTGGAGATGGTTGCGGTAGG
>JBIPME010000112.1:0-6257 GCA_044369275.1 Rhodoferax sp. | reverse complement strand
GCGCATGCGTGTGGTCCTGCACAAATTCAAAATCTACCTGGCCGTGGAGCTGGCCCTGTTGCTGCTCAGCCTTGCCGTGCTGGCTTTTGCCACCCCTGGCAGCTTGGTGCGCGGCGTGGCGCTGGGGCTGGCCTTGCAAGCCGGCTTCACCGCCGTGCTCGATCTGGTGGCCATGCGGCGTGGCGATGTGTATCTGGATTGGCTGCTGTTGCAGGCTTGATGCCAAGCGTGGCTGGCGGGTCACGGCATTCAACCCGCACAAGCGCGGGGCGCGGGCAAGCTGCTATTGCCTTCGCCTGTTTTGTTCTGCAACTTCCTTCGCCGCCAAACTGCGCAGCCCCCCGTTGCCTTAACCTGCGATCGTGCGCAAACCGTCTTCCTTCCAGTGGGGGCTTCGCCTGGCTGCCCAGCAGAAGCGCTGGGCATTTCAAGCACAATAGCGCCAAAGCGTTGTAAGCACAATCACCACTGTTATGAGGAGCATGTTATGGCGGACAAACCGAATTCGGATTTTGGGTCTTTTATTCCTGGTTTTGATTTTCTGCAAAATTTGGCCAAAGGGGCGGCCAGTGGCAATGCGGCCATGCCTGCTTGGAACGGTTGGGTGGCATCGACGATGGACCCTGAGGAGTTAGACAAGCGCATCCAGGAGCTGAAAAGCGTGCAGTTTTGGTTGGACCAAAATGCCCGCGCACTGGCCGCAACGGTGCAGGCCTTGGAGGTGCAAAAGATGACGGTCTCCACCCTCAAAGAAATGAATGTCAACTTCACGGACATGGCCAAAGTCTTCACCGCCAAAGCCGCCCCCAGCGCAGGCAGCCAGACGGCCAAGCCGGCCCCATCGCCCAAATCGGGCAGCACCGCGCAAGCCGCCTCAGAAAAGCCCGGCCAAGCCGCACCCGAAGCGGCGGCTGCCACCTTGGTCGACCCCCTGAAAATGTGGGGCGCGTTGGCCCAGCAGTTTCAACAAATTGCGGCCAGTGTCATGCCGCAGCCCAGCGCCAAAGCGCCCCAGCCCACAGCCAAAGCAGCGCAGCCTACAGCCAAAGCGGCCCAGTCCACCAAAGCGGCCCAGAAATCTGCGCCCAGCGCCGCGGTAAAGAAGCCCGCTGCGCGCCAGGCGGCAGCGTCTAAAACCGCGTCGCGTTAATGTTGTTTCCCTACGCGCATGCGACCCATCCACGCTGGGATGTGGCAGTCGCTTTGGTGTTGGCGCAGTTGCGCGGACAAATGGCCGGTACGGGCTATGCAAAAAACCCTACGCTGGGTTTGTTGTACCTGACCGATATTTATGTGAGCGATGCGCAAAGTATTTTGGATGCCTTGAGCGCCGAGCTGCCTGGGGTGGTGGACTGGAGCGGCACCATGGGCATGGGCGTATGCGCCAACAATGTGGAGTATTTCAACGAGCCGGGCATGGCCATTATGTTGTTGAACCTGCCCACCGACCAGTACCGGGTTTTTTCCGGCGTTGCGCCTTTGGGTTTGGGCTTTGCGCCCTACAGCGCCTTGGTGCATGCCGATGGTGCAACCTATGACCTCGGTGAATTGGTGCAAGAGATGGCGGGCCGCACCTCGGCGGCCTACCTCTTTGGTGGTTTGGGGGCGGCACGCAGCTTCAATGTGCAGTTTGCCCGCTCGGGCGATGGCAACATCAAAGGGCATGGCGCGGCCACGGGGGTGTTTCGCGGCGGGCTCAGTGGCGTGGCTTTTGCCAGCGGTGTGCGCATGCTCTCGCGCATAACCCAAGGTTGTCAGCCACAGTCGGGCATGCACCGCATCACCAAGGCCCAGAAAAACATGGTGTTAACGCTCGACGACGAGCCCGCTTTGGATGTCATGCTGCGCGATCTGGGTATTACGATGGACAACCCGCAAGCCGCATTGGAGGTGCTGCGCGCTACGCTGCTGGGCATCGTCAAGCAAGAATCGGTTGCGCGTGACGCGGTCAGCTACGTGGGCAGTTTTGGCAACGCGGTGACCGTGCGCCACATGGTGGGCTTGGATTTGGCCAACGGTGCCATCGCGGTGGCCGATACGGTGGAGGTGGGTATGGAGCTGGCCTTTTGCCAGCGCAATGTGGCGGCTGCACGCGCCGATCTCATGCGCATTTGCAGCGAAATTCGTGAAGAGTTAGAGCCCAATGAACCCGGCCAAAACGCCACGGGCCAGAGCGAAGCAGGCCTGCGCGAAACGGGCCACATTGCAGGCGGGCACATTGCAGGCGCCATTTATGTGAGCTGCATAGGGCGCGGTGGCGCGCACTTCGGTTCACCCAGCGCCGAGCTGGAAATCGTGCGCCACGCCCTGGGCGACGTCCCCTTGGTCGGATTTTTCGCAGACGGTGAAATTGCCTATGACCGCTTGTACAGCTACACAGGCGTGTTGACGGTTTTTATTGCGCCGTGAGTGTCACTTTGAATCTGGCATGGCCACCCCCTCGCGTTGCGCGAGCCGCAACCCAGCACGCTGCAAGTGGACTGCAATGACCGCGTGAACCTGTTGCGCAGCGAATAACTGCGCGACCGACAGCAATCGACTGCAATCAGCTGCGAGCCTGCAAGGTGGGTGCTTGCAAATTGGCGCGATGGTGTGCAAATTTCCAAAGCATTCAATGCCAAGGATAGTCTTGAATAAGCTTAATCGACAACACGAACATGGATAGAGCAACGAGCATATCCAAAGCCTGCCAAGTCCTTCTGTTCTTGAAAATAGGTGCGGCCAATTGAGAGCCGATTGTCAAAAAAATAAACCAACATAGAGAGGCCATCATTGCACCTGCTGCAAATCCAAACTGAGCCATTCCTATTTTTGTTGCGCCAATAGACCCAATTATCAAAACAGTATCCAACCAAGCATAGGGTGTCAGTAAAGAATGGAATAAAGCACCTTTGACGATACGCGAGCGTGAAATTTCTATCGCATGGTCGGGTATTTTTTCTTGGGATGAACCTGTGCAAAACGATATAAATGCTTTAACTCCAAAATACAAAAGATAAGCAATGCTGGTCAGCATCGCGATGGTCATAAACCATGGGTTCGAAGTTATCAGATGGCCCAAACCTACCATCCCAACTGAAATTAGAAAAACATCAGATAGGGTGCAAATTAAAATCAACAGCAACGCATTGTTTTTGGCAATGCTATTTTTAATAACAAAAGCATCTTTGGGTCCTAAGGCTACCAATAAACCCAGCCCCAATAACATGCCCTGAATTATTTCCACAATCAACATTTAGAAAAGGCTTTCATCAACGTGCTTTCCAAAACTTTAAAACAATAAGGTGAATGGCTTTTGTGGGTGCGTTTGTAATATTAAGGATATTGCAGAGGTGTTTTAATGGTTGGGCATTGGATTAATTTTCAGCATGACAACTTTTTGTGTGGTATTAAATTGACTTAAATGGTGCCATTTCGTTTGGCTTGAAACTTAACAATTAGCCAATCCAGTCTCCCCAGCGGGCGTGGCGCTGAAGGTTAAATGCGTTAGATTCATGGTGCAATGGCTGCCTGCGTTACGGGCAGTGCTTGCGTTGAATGGCTGTATTAGGTTGTATTAATTAGGCTGTATTAAAAAGAGGCGTATCCGAATGAAAGAACATCTCACCGTCCAAGCTGCGCAAGCACCGCTGCGCGCCAAACCGTCCAACTACCCGCCGCAGGTGATCGCTATGTTGCAGCCTTTGCTGGCGGGGCGTGAAAAGCGACCGCTGGGCGATTTGTTTGGTTTAACGAATTTCGGGGTGAATTGGACCACGCTGGCACCCGGTGCGGCATCTGCCCTTCGGCACGCCCATACGTTGCAAGATGAGTTCGTCTACATCGTCTCGGGCACCGTCACGCTGGTGACCGACGAGGGGCGCACCGTGCTGACTGCCGGTATGTGCGTAGGCTTTAAGGCCGGAACGGGCAATGCCCACCAGCTATGCAATATGTCGCCAGACCCTGTGGTGTTGCTTGAAGTAGGGGACCGCACCGATGGCGACACGGTGGCTTACCCTGATGCCGATTTGCTGGCCAAACAACAGGGCGGACAGTGGTTGTTCTTTCACAAAAATGGTGAGGCTTTTTAATGTTTCGCAGCTTCTTTCTCTCCCGCCGTTGGGCCTTGTGGGCTTGGGGTGGTTTGTTGGCGCTGGTGGCCATGGTGTTCATCACGGTGCAGCAAACGGTGCGTCTGAACAGTTGGTATGGCCAGTTTTATGACCTGTTGCAAAAGCCCGAGCAGCCCGGTGGGCTGGCGCTGTTTTGGGGCTTTATGCAGCAGTTCGCCTGGATCGCCTTCCCTTACATGTTGCTGCGCAGTCTGGAGACGTACCTGGCCTCGCACTACGCTTTTCGTTGGCGGCAGGCCATCACCGAGGTGTACCTGCCACGCTGGCAGCGCACGGCTGACACGGTCGAGGGCGCTTCGCAGCGGATTCAGGAGGATTGCATGCGGTTTGCCCGCCAGACCGAAAATTTAGGCTTGGGTCTGGTGCGGGCGGTGTTAACGCTGGTGTCGTTCATTCCCATTTTGTGGGCTTTGTCCAAGGGGATGGCCATTGTTTGGCTGCAGTTTGAGGGCTCGTTGTTTTGGGTGGCGCTGGTCACGGCGGTGGGGGGAACGGTGCTGTCGTGGTTTGTGGGCATTCGCCTGCCGGGCTTGGAATACAACAACCAAAAAACCGAGGCCGCGTTGCGCAAAGATTTGGTCTATGCCGAAGACGACCGCAGCCACCTGGATTTGCCCACCGTGCTGGGCCTGTTTGCTGGGGTTCGGCGCAATAACTTTCGGCTGTTCAACCATTACGCTTACTTCAGCCTGTGGAGCAATCTTTACAGCCAGACCATGGTGATTTTTCCTTACCTGCTGATGGGACCTTCGCTGTTCGCGGGCTTGATCACGCTGGGTGTGATTCAGCAAGTGGGCAACGCGTTTGGCAAGGTTAACGATGCGTTTTCCTACCTGATTGAACGCTGGACCGACATCACCGAATTGCGCTCCATCTACAAGCGCTTGACGGAGTTTGAAGCGGCATTGGCCTGATCGCCAAGCCTTGCTTGGGCTTGGGTCGCGTAGGGCGATGTTGGTGCGATGTTGGAAGGGGCGCTGCGCGCTGCGTTGCCGCCTTTTCCCGCGCCAATTAAATGGCTGCGGCAGCGATGTCGTTGGGCTGCGGCGTGAGTTGGGCCAACGCCAGCAGGGCCTCGGCATCGGTGCGGTACAGCCGCAGGCTGGGGCCGTCGCGCAGTTCACCGGCACGGCGCAAAACGGTTTCTACCGGCAGCTTCATGCCGCTGATGTGCAGCGTGATGTTGCGGCTTGCCAATTGGCGGTGCAACTGGACAAAGGTTTCCAGGCCGGTGGCATCGATGCGGTTGATGGGTTGGGCAAACAGGGCTACATGGCGCACATCAGGGTGTTGGGCCAAGTGCTCGGTGATGGCGCGCTCGAACCCGCTGGCTGCGGCGAAGTCCAGTTCGGCGTCCATGCGCAGGGCGAACAGGTCTGGGGCCAGTGGGGGGAGCTGCCACAGGTGGCGGTCGCGCAGGCTGCCATCGGGGTGCAGGCCCACTTCGATGATGCGGGGGTGCAGCCGGGTGTGCAAAAAGTGGCTCAAACCCAGCAACACACCGGTCATCACGCCCCAATAGATGCGCGGGGCCGTGGCCAGCGTGATCGCAAAGGTCACGCCCGCTGTGCAAGCCTCTACCCGCTCAATGCGCCACAGCTTCAGAAACTGCCGGGGCTGGAACAAATTGAGCACGGCCACAATCACCGCAGCAGCCATTACCGAGCGCGGCACAAACTGCAAGGCGGGCATGAGAATCAGCAAGGCCAGCAGCACAAAACCCACCGAGGCCACCACCGCCCAGCCCGAGCGCGCACCGGCGTAGAGCATCAGCGCCGAACGCGAAAACGAGGTGCTGGTGGGAAAACTGCCCGAAAACGCCGACGCCAGCTTGGCCAGCCCTTGGCTAAAAAGTTCGGTGCTATCGTCCCAGCGCTTGCCGTCACGCTGGCACTCAATGCGGGCGCTCGATGCAGTCTCCAAAAAGCTCACCAGTGCAATCACCATGGCGGGCACCCACAGCTGGTTGATCACGTCCAGACCCGGCCAATGCGGCCAGTAAAAATCCGGCAAGCCCGAGGGCAGCAACCCGACCACGGCGCCATGGCTTTGGTAATCGCAGGCGTACCCCAGCGCCGATGCGGCCGCCATCACCAGCATCACGCCAGGCCAGCGTGGTTTGAAATGGCGCAGCAACAAGAG
>JBIPME010000247.1:0-3973 GCA_044369275.1 Rhodoferax sp. | reverse complement strand
CACCAGCAGCAAGCAGGCTACTAGGCTGCGTTGGCGCAACACAGAATTGCGCGCCATCATGGGTTTTGCGAGAGCCATTGCATGTACTGGCCTACGCCTGTTTGCACGTTGGCAAAGCGGTGGTCGCAGCCTGCGGCACGCAGCGCGGTCAAATCGGCCTGGGTGTAGGACTGGTATTTGCCACGCAAAGCGTCAGGGAATGGCAGGTATTCGATCAGGCCTTGGGCCACCATCTCCGCCAAGGACAAGGGGCTGTCGCCTTGCACCGTGCGCAGGCTGTTAATGACGCTGCTGGCCACGTCGTTGAACGGCTGTGCGCAACCCGAGCCCAAATTGAAAATGCCGCTGCGCTGCGGGTTGTCAAAGAACCACAGGTTCACGGCGACCACATCGTCAATGAACACAAAGTCGCGCATTTGCTCACCCTGGGCGTAGCCGTCGTAGCCGCCAAAGAGTTTGACTTTGCCCTCGTTGCGAAATTGGTGAAATTGGTGAAAGGCCACGCTGGCCATGCGCGCTTTGTGCTGTTCGTGGGGGCCGTAGACATTGAAGTACCGAAAGCCTACGACCTGGTGGGTGCGCCCTGCGAGGGTGCGCTCAAAGTTCGCCCCGCATTCGCGGCGCATGCGCTGGTCAAACAGGAGTTTGGAGTAGCCATAGACATTGAGCGGGCGTTCAAACGCCGGGTCTTCACGGAAGGTGGACGCGCCACCATAGGTGGCCGCCGAGGAGGCGTACAGCAGCCGTGCCCCGCGTTTTTGGCAGGCTTGGAACAGGTGGCAAGACAGCGTGTAGTTATTGGCCATCATGTACTTGCCATCTTGCTCCATGGTGTCGCTGCAAGCGCCTTCATGGAATACGGCCTCCACTTGGCCATAGTGGCCACTGCCAAAGGCATCGTAAAAACTAGCGGCATCCACATAGTCTGCAATTTTGAGCCCGGCCAGATTGCGAAATTTATCGCCTTGGGTCAGGTCATCGACGGCCACAATGTCCGTAATGCCACGGGCATTGAGCCCGGCAATTAAATTACTGCCAATAAAGCCTGCGGCTCCGGTAACAACGATACGCGTCATGCTAATAACTCCTGGTAGGACACGGTTGCCGTGCCAAATTTTCCAACCACAATGCCCCCTGCCCGGTTGGCCAGCGGCATGGCAGAGCGCAGGTCCATGCCCGCGCCAATGAAACTGGCCATGGTGGCGATCACGGTGTCGCCTGCGCCCGTGACATCAAACACCTCACGCGCTTGGGCACCCACGTGCAGCGAACCCTGGTCATCGAACAGCGTCATGCCCTCTTCGCTGCGGGTCAGCACAATGGCTTGCAGTTTGAGGGCTTGGCGCAGGTTTTGGGCTTTTTGCTGCAAGGTTTCTTCGTCGCTCCAAACGCCAATGACCTGCTGCAACTCCGTGCGGTTGGGGGTGATGGCGGTGGCGTTTTGGTAGCGTGTGTAGTCGCTGCCTTTGGGGTCTACCAAAATTGGTTTGCCACCCGCGCGGGCGTAGGCAATCATGTCGGTGATGTGCGCCAGACCGCCCTTGCCGTAGTCAGAAAACAAAATGGCATCGTGCAAGGGCATGAGTTGGGCAAAGGTGGCCGTTTGGCTGGCCAAAATTTCGGTATGCGGGGTGTTCTCAAAGTCCAGCCGAATGAGTTGCTGCTGGCGACCAATGACGCGCAGTTTGACCGTGGTTTTGAGCGCCGCATCGCGCCCAAAATGGGTTTGAATGCCGGTGTTGGCCACGAGTTTTTCCAGCTTGTGGCTGGCCTCGTCTTCGCCAACCACCGTGAGCAAAGAGGCCTTGGCACCCAGCGTTACCACGTTGTAGGCCACGTTGGCTGCGCCGCCATTGCGCTCTTCTTCGCGGCCAATGCGCACCACCGGCACGGGGGCTTCTGGGCTGATGCGTTCCACCGTGCCGTACCAATACCGGTCTAGCATGACATCACCCACCACCAAAACCGAAGTCTTGGCCAGCTGTTCTTTTGAAATAGAAATTTGCATAAAAATCGTAGCTTATTTTGTGAAAATAAAAGGGCTGCGCCCCTGAGCTTACAGCGCGCTGGCGTCCTTCACCGCTGTAAGTGCCCTTACCAGCACGCCTGTTATACGCACCCGCTTGGCCTTTGCATCACAGCTCTTCCACCCGGCGGGCGGGGTAGCTGTCCCAAGCTTGGCAGCCCGGGCATTGCCAAAAATGGCGCTTGGCCTCAAAACCGCAGGCTGCGCAACGGTAACGGGTCAAGGGCTTGACGGCATGCTCTAAGGCGCGTTGCACAAAGGGGTGAATGTGCTGGTTCTCTAATTTTTCTCCGGCAATCCATTTGGCTGCGACCACCAGCGAGGGCTCTTTTTCCAGATGCTGCGCATACCAGTCGCGGGCGCTTGCCGAGGGCTCTTGGCAGTGTGCTTCTAGGCTGACCACCGCCTCTAAAACATCCAAAGACAGTGTCTGCGCATAGGCGGTTTGCAGCAGCGCCAATGCCGCCGGGGCTTGGTGGGCCGCAATAGCCAGTGGCACCAGTTGGGGGGCAATGAGTGGAATGGCTGCGGGCGCACCCACCATGGCACGCATCAAAGTGGCATAGGCCTGATGGCTGTCGCCTTGCTGCTGTTGCAGCGCGGCCAAGTCCATGTACGCCCGCGCCGATTCGGGGGCGGTGGCTATGGCTTTGTTGAGCAAAGCAGTCGCAGATGCGGTATTGGTTTTTTCGGCAGCAGCTTGCTCGCACAAATAATGCGCCAGCCGGTTTTTAAAGCTGCCTTGCCCTGCGGACTCCAGCTTTTGCGCAATCACAGCCGCATGCTCCCAATCACGGGCGCGTTCGTAATTGGCCAGTAAGGCGAGGTGGGACTGGGTCGAGAAACGCGTGCCTTCCAGCGCCAAAAGTGCGGTTTCTGCACGGTCTAGCAGGCCTGCTTTGAGAAAATCCAAGGCCAAGGCGTATTGCGCCCGGTCGCGGTCGTCTGCGGCCAAATCACCTCGGGACAGCAAGTGCTGGTGAACCCGCACGGCACGCTCGTATTCACCGCGACGGCGAAACAAGTTGCCTAAGGCAAAGTGCAGCTCGGAGGTGTCGGGGTCGCTTTGCACGGCTTCTATAAACGCATCAATCGCTTGGTCTTGCTGCTCGTTGAGCAAAAAATTCAGCCCTTTGAAATAGGCCTTCGGTGCTTGGCGGTTTTCGATGCGGAGTTGGCGTATGTCCAAGCGCGAGGCCAGCCACCCCAGCACAAAGGCGATCGGCAAAGCGATCAAAAACAGCGTGAAATCAAATTCCATGGTCAGACAGGGAGGTAGGCAATGCGCTGGGTGGCATGCGGGGTGAAGGGCTTGGTGCAGCGGCTGCCTGCGTGCGCCTGCGCATTGGAAGCCTGCCAAGCATGCCCAATACGCCCAGCAACAAACCCAAGGCAAAGCTGCTCAACACCACCAACACCATGGGGGTGGTCCAACGCCAGCCAAAGAAAAATTCCAACGTGACAGGCGCTTGGTTATTCAGCGCAAATGCAAACAGGGTAAAAAAAATGGCTGCCTTAAGTAACCACTTAAACAACCAAACTGCTAGTTTCATGCGTCTCCCTCAAAGTGAGGTGATTCTAATGGGCTTGATCGGTGTGGCTGAGGGCGCTATGGCATACATACAGCCAAGCACGCAAAATCGCCAGTAACCGCGCATTCGACCACTTCCGAACGCAAATTTTGAGAGGATGACTTCAGAAAATTACTTCAAAAAAATTACTTCAAAGAATTACTTCAAAGAATTACTGAATGCAGCTGCTTTGGAGGAGATGGCTCCAGGGGATGGGAGTTCAGCCGCGGCCATGCCGCTGTCCACCGATTCACGCAAAGCTTTACCGGGTTTGAAATGGGGCACGCGTTTTTCGGGAATTTGAACACTTTCACCACTGCGCGGATTTCGACCTATGCGCGGCGGGCGATGGCTTATGGAAAAACTTCCAAAACCT
>JBIPME010000219.1:0-4270 GCA_044369275.1 Rhodoferax sp. | reverse complement strand
ACTTAACGGCGCATTGAACGGGGCTGCCTTCAACGGCGCGGTGTTGAGCGACGCGGTGGTTAACGGCACGGTATTTAACGGCGCTGAAGGCGTGGATGGCGGTGCATTGCGGGCCATGGCGGATGGCTTTAGGGCATGGCAAACAAGTCGGCCAGTGCTTGGCCGGGGTCGGCAGCACGCATAAAGGCTTCGCCGACCAAGAACGCTTGCACCCCTGCGGCGCCCATGCGCAGCACGTCTTCGCGGGTTTGGATGCCACTTTCAGTGATCAGCAGGCGCTCGGGGCCCACTTGGGAGCGCAGCGACAAGGTGGTGTCTAGCGATACGGCGAAGGTGTTGAGGTTGCGGTTGTTGATGCCGATCAGGGGGGTTTTCAAGCGCAGCGCACGCGCGAGTTCGTCTTGGTCGTGCACCTCGACCAAGACGGCCATGTCCAGGCTGTGGGCCATGGCCTCGAACTCTTGGAGCTGCGCATCGCTCAGGCAAGCGGCAATCAGCAGCACCGCGTCTGCACCCATGCAGCGCGATTCGTAGATTTGGTAGGCATCGACCATAAAGTCTTTGCGCAGCACGGGCAACTGGCACGAGGCCCGGGCTTGCTTGAGGTAGTCCACGCTGCCTTGAAAAAACTCTACGTCAGTGAGTACTGACAAGCACGCCGCACCTTGCTCGGCGTAGCTTTGCGCAATGTCGGCGGGAATAAAGTCGGCACGCAGCACGCCTTTGGAAGGGCTGGCTTTTTTAATCTCGGCAATCACCGCCGGGCGGCCTTGGGCGATGGTGCTGCGCATGGCGCCGACAAAGTCACGCGTGAGTACGCGTGACTGGGCATCGGCACGCACCACTTCCAGGGATTTGCGCTGCTTTGCCTGCGCAACTTCTTGGTGTTTGACGGCGACGATTTTTTGGAGAATGTCAGGCATGGGGTTGGTGTCCTGGTTGGTAAAAAAATAGTTGCTGCGGGTGAGCATGCAGGCTTGCCCGTTTGCTCAGTTGCTCAGTTGCTCACCTGCCCGCCTGTCATCAGGCAGTGGGGTTGGGCGCTTAGATGGCTACTTGGGGGTGGCGGTTTGAATGGCTGGCATGCAGGCGCGGTTGGGGGTGTTTAGGCGGTGGCAGCGGTTGAGGCCAAGCTTGCCGACAAGGCCACCAAGGCCTCTAGCTTGGCCAGCGCAGCACCGCTGGCCAGGGCGGCTTGGGCGAGTTGCAGGCCTGCTTGCATGGTGGGGGCCACATCGGCGGCGTACAAGGCCACACCGGCATTGAGGGCCACAATGTCGCGGGCCGGGCCGGGCTGGTTTTGCAAGACGCCCAAGAGCATGGCCTTGGATTGTTCGGCGGTTTCCACCTTGAGGGCGCGGTTGCTGGACATGGCCAGGCCAAAGTCTTCGGGGTGGATTTCGTACTCTTGGATTTCGCCGTTGCGCAATTCACCGACCAAAGTGGCAGCGCCCAGGCTGACCTCGTCCATGCCGTCGCGGCCATACACCACCACCGCATGCCGTGCGCCCAGGCGCTGCAAAGCACGCACCTGGATGCCCACCAAGTCGGGGTGGAACACGCCCATCAAAATGTTGGGTGCCCCTGCGGGGTTGGTTAAGGGGCCGAGCAAGTTGAAGATGCTGCGCACGCCCATTTCACGGCGCACTGCGGCCACATTTTTCATGGCGGGGTGGTGGTTGGGGGCGAACATAAAGCCTATGCCTTGCTCGGCAATGCAGCGGGCGATTTGGCTGGGCGTGAGGTTGATGTGCACCCCCAGCGACTCCATGACATCGGCGCTGCCGCTTTTGCTGCTCACGCTGCGCCCGCCGTGTTTACTCACTTTGGCACCCGCCGCCGCCGCCACAAACATGGCGCAGGTGGAGATATTGAAGGTGTGCGCGCCGTCGCCGCC
This sequence comes from Rhodoferax sp., assembly GCA_044369275.1. Classification (GTDB taxonomy): domain Bacteria; phylum Pseudomonadota; class Gammaproteobacteria; order Burkholderiales; family Burkholderiaceae_C; genus Allorhodoferax. Next base: position 2,373 of record JBIPME010000219.1, on the reverse strand, counting down.
AGTGCCCACAATGTCGACCAAGTGCGTGTGGTCTGCCACTTCGACCTTGGTGGCAAATTCGCGCATGATTTGCGCGGCCGCTGTGATTTCACCAATGGTTTCTTTTTTCACACGCAAGCCCGTGGTGATGGCCGCGACCATGACGGGGGAGACCTCGCCGGACATGATTTGGCGCATCAGGTGCAGCATTTCGTCGTGGAAAATTTCGCGGTGCTCAATCGTGCGTTGCAAGGCTTCTTGCGGGGTGATTTTGTTAATTTCTTGGGGCATGGCGGGGATTTTTAACGGCTGAATAAACGGTTGAAACAAGGGGCGCGGCTAAGGCAAAAAACGGCCTACGGGCTGCATAGGCGTTGCCCAGCCAATCAGGCAAAAAACGTGCGCACGGCGGCCACGGTGCGGTCCACGGCGGCGACGTCCACGTCCAAATGCGTGACAAAGCGCAGGCGGTACAAACCGGTGACCCCAATGCCTTGCGCTTGCAGGTGCGCCAACAACGCCGCCGATTGCGTGCGGGCTGCGCCTTGCAAATCGACGAACACAATATTGGTTTGGGGCGACTCCACGGCAATCCCTTCCATGCCACGCAAGCCTGTGGCCAAGCGCTGGGCCAGGGCATGGTCGTCTGCCAAGCGCTGCACATGGTGGTCTAGCGCGTAACTGGCCGCTGCGGCCAGCACACCGGCTTGGCGCATGCCGCCACCGGCCATTTTGCGCACCCGGTGGGCGCGGGCAATAAAGTTGCGGTTGCCACACAGGGCCGAGCCCACGGGGGCGCCCAGGCCTTTGCTAAAGCACACGGAGACGCTGTCAAAGCATTGGGCAATGCGGCGTGCTTCGGTGTAGGCGTCGGCACCCGTTTGCGCGCTTTGCGCCACGGCGGCGTTGAACAGGCGTGCGCCATCTAAATGCCGCGCCAGGCCCCGCGTTTGGGCCAGTTCGGTGGCGGCTTGCACATAGGCAAAGGGCAGCACTTTGCCGCCCCAGGTGTTTTCCAGTGTGAGCAGCCGGGTGCGGGCAAAGTGCGCGTCGTCGGGCTTGATGGCGGCCTCAATATCGGCCAGTGCCAAAGTGCCATCGGCTTGGTGCTCCAGCGGTTGCGGCTGCACACTGCCCAAGACCGCCGCGCCGCCCCCCTCCCAGCGGTAGGTGTGCGCCATTTGGCCCACGATGTACTCATCGCCACGCTGGCAATGCGCCAAGATGCCACAGAAGTTGCTTTGCGTGCCCGTGGGCATCCACAGCGCCGCTTCAAACCCCAGCAAGGCCGCCAGCTTGTCTTGCAGCGCGTTCACACTCGGGTCATCCCCAAACACATCGTCGCCCACAGGGGCTTGGAGCATGGCTTCGCGCATGGCGGCGGTGGGGCGGGTAACGGTGTCGCTGCGCAGGTCAGAGCTAATGGGCATGGCGGCTTACTTTCTCAAAAACGGGAGGTTGCGGGCTTGCACGGCATCATACCTAGGCGCTTAGGGAGGCGCTTGCCGTGCCGATTGCTGTGCGCGTTGTGGTGCGGCTTGCCGTGCAAGCCATGGGCAGGCGCATCATTGCAAAAAATTGCGCAGCATCGCATGCCCGTGCTCGGTCAAAATGCTCTCGGGGTGGAACTGCACACCTTCCATGCGCACCGCATGCGCCAGGCCGGTGTGGCGCACGCCCATGATTTCGCCGTCGTCGGTCCACGCCGTAACGGCCAAGGCGCTGGGGCAGCTGCTGCGTTCTATGGCCAGTGAGTGGTAGCGGTTGACGGTGAACTGGCGCGGCAGCCCGGCGAAAACGCCTTCTTGTGTGGTGGTGATGACGCTGGTTTTGCCATGCATCAGCGCCTGTGCCCGCACGATGTTGCCGCCCAGCGCGGCACCAATGGCTTGGTGGCCTAGGCAGACGCCCAAAATGGGCAGTTTGCCCATGAAGTGCTGAATCGCCCCCACCGAAATGCCCGCCTCTTTGGGCGAGCAGGGGCCGGGGGAGATGACCAAACGATCGAAACACCTCCACCTGCGCACCGAGTTCGCCAAAGTACTGAACGATGTTGTAGGTAAAGCTGTCGTAGTTGTCGATCATTACAAGTTTCATGCGGATGCTCCGGTGTGCAGGCGTGCAAATTCACGGTGTTCGAAAACGATGGATGCGTCCATCAAAGCGCGGTAGGCGGCTTCCACCACGTCGGGTTGGCCATTTAACGCGGTGGCGTGTTGGCGCACTTGGGCGACGATAAAGTCGATGCGGGCTTGGTCGTGGACTTGTGTTGCGTGCTGTTTAAGGCGCGCTGCCTGTGTCATGTAGCCGGTGCGCTCCACCAAGAGCGCCACAATGCGCACGTCCAAAGCGTCAATGTGCTGGCGCACTTCGCCCATGCTGTTGCAGTGGGTG
>JBIPME010000111.1:0-6308 GCA_044369275.1 Rhodoferax sp. | reverse complement strand
TGGTGGTGCAGATCGAAGCGGTTAAGCAATAAGCAGCGACCCATAATCCACCCATAAGCAATCCATAAGCACGTAGGGTGAACGGCCCGTAAGCTGTTCACCCGAGGTTCAACGAAAAGGCTAGCGCCAAAAAGTGCGCTAGCCCTTTTTTGTTTGATGCATGTCAAAGCGGTGGCCGCCATAGTCGCATAGGCTCCATCGCCTATGCATGGTGTTGTGGCCTCAAACCCGATGGGCGGCTGTATGTCTTGGGCGATGCCGCTCAGCAACTGTATGAGCGCGACAGCTTCAAGCTGCCAGACGCCGTACACATTCGCTGCATGGACAACTCTCGCAGCCCCCGCGCCGTGGTGCGCGAAATCAACGAGCTGGGCTTGACCGATTACCCCATCGAGGCACGTAGCATTTACGAAGGTGTCCCGCCCAAAGTGCACCTGTATGGCCCGCCACACGGCGAGCACCTGAGTGTGCTCAACCGCTGCCTTGAGCAACTTTGGGCCGATGGTTACCAGCCCGAGCAAGTGGCCGTTCTCAGTTACAACGGCGTGAAAACCGCGCAAATATTGAGCCAAACCAAGCTGGGTGGTTTTGCCACGCGGAAATTCACAGGGCAATACGACCGCGCAGGCAACCCCCTGTGGGGTGAAGGGCGTTTGCAGGTCGAGAGCGTTTACCGCTTCAAAGGCCAAAGTGCGCCCGTCGTGGTCCTGTGCGAGGTGGCGTTTGACCACATGACCGACAAAGACAAACGCAAGCTCTTTGTCGGCCTGACACGTGCGCAGTACCGCGTTGAGCTGATCATGCGTAGCACGCCTGCAGCCACTTGACAGGGGAGTCTACGAGGAAAGCCAATGACCGCGAAAAAACGCTCTACGCCAGCTACCTGGACTGATCCGGATGATGCGCCGGAATTGACGGCTGCATTTTTTGAGTCTGCAGACCTGTACGAGGGAAGCAAACTCAAGGCACGCGGTCGGCACAAATCGGCCACAACCAAGGAGCCCGTCAAGCTGCGCCTTACCCCACCCACCAACGCTGCAGCGCATAAAACCCCAGCCCCACCAGTGCGCCGACCTTGACCCAAGGCCACAGGCCTGATCCACCCTAACCCCCCATGAAGTCGGCCAGCGCGAGAAGGGCCGGGTCCTGATGCTTCATGTGATCGAGCAGCATGCTGGTGCTGCAAAGCTTGAAACTAAGGGAATCCTATTGAAATTGGGCATAACGTTTGGCTGCGGCACCCAAGCCTTGCAGGATGCTTGTGCTGATGTGTTCTGGAAAGCCTTGCACAAGCAGATCTTGGACTTTTGCAATGGCAGCAGGTGTCTGTTCAATGACTTGCTCATAGGGGCTGTCAGCACCCGTTGGCGCCATGCCATGTCGCTTGGCCAATTCATGCCAGTGTCGGGGTTGAATTTCTTGTATCTTGCAGTGCGCATTCTTTCCCCTCAAAGCCATTGCCATCCTGACTTTTTGAGGTGGCACAAGATTGGGGCCATGCCCCAACACGGGGTAGAGAGAAAGCACGTCATACACAGGCGTCATGGCATAGCTGCCACCGGCTTTGATGTGAATGCTGAAATTCTTGGCATGACCGTCGCTGGCACACAGCAACCAGAACAAGAACTGCGCCTTGATGAAGTTGAACTTGTCTTGCGCTGCCTGAATAGAACCGTTGAGCAAGTTCAGAATTTTGTCCATCCCAGGGCCACCATCGGCCTCATATTTCATGTGGCTGGGGTAGCCCAAAGCCTGGCACATGTCTTCTTGTGGCAAACGAATCAACCATGATTTGTCATCGGACCACACGCGATCAAATCGCTCAACCGCCAGCACCTTGATGTCTTCAAATTGTTCCATCGTGCAATGGGCGGCAGGGAGACCATAGGCCTGCATCAGTTGGGCACAAAGCCATTCGTTTTCTACTGAGCCCGACATGTCCAGCTGCATGTTGGCAACCATGCCCAGTGGCAACTTCAGAATGTGTGTCGTGGCGGTCGGCCCCAAAGGGCGCATCCACTGGTTTTTGACTTTGAGCAGTGCCGTTTTTTCCTGTGCCCCGGCCAGTGAAATTCTGAAGTCGTCTGCATTGAAGTCCGTATCCAGCCATCCTTGCGCACTGGAGACACTGGTCAGCAGTTGGGCGATTTCAGCTTCAGCCAAGGGCTGGGCCTCAATGGTCTTGATATCACTGAATGCATGGCTTTCTGGCAACAAACGAATGGCACCCACACTGTCACGGCCAACCTCTGCCAACAAATCGAATGTGCTTTGCCCCTTGGTCTTGAAGCGAGCGGCAATGCGCTCCCTCAAGCTGAGGCTGTCTGGCAAAAGGTTGTCAAACCATGCCACCACCATGTCACCACGATGAGGCTGGTTGCCAGGTGTGAAGGGCAATGTCAGCGACAGTGGGCGCGCCTGCGGGGACTGCAACCAACTGTCTTCATACTGAAGCTGGTGCCTGCCCTGCGAAACAGACCAGGTACCGACCTTCTCTCCGTTCATCCACAGCACAAGGCGATTCATGGTGCTCACCACTGTGCAGTCTTCACGCCGGAATCGGCTGAAGGTTCGGGTGCCGACTTCGGCTGCAGCACCAACTCCACCCCCAATGCATGGAGGACGGAGAGCAACTTGGTCACGCTCATATTGGCCGCATTGCGTTCGCTGTTGGAATACGTCTGCTGCGCGACGCCCAAACGCATCGCCAAATCTTCCTGGGTCAAGCCAGCACTTTTTCTGAACCCGACAATGACGTGCTTGAGTTGATCAGGCGTTTGAATCGTGTAGCCGTTCATACAGCATCCAGTATGTATATGAGAAATACATATTATGTGCTGTAGATCTTGTTTACGCAAGATAGGCTGTTGGATGCTGCACCATCGGAAAATGCCGCATGAGCCAGTTCATTGAAGACCTGTTGCGTCCGCATGTCCTGAACACAGCCCTTGATGATGGCTATCGCGCCATGGCTGCGGATGCTGATCGTAAGGCGCAAGAGTGGTGCAACGCGCTCACCAAGAACATGAACAGTGAAGCGCGGTATACAAACAGGCGGGATTTGACAGTCAAACTGGGCAAAGCGCAGGTGTTCACCAGCTGTGATTTGTTTGCGGTGGATGCAGAGGGCGAGAAGCTGGTGGCGAACGCTCAGACTTTGCTCACTGTGATTGCTGCGTGACAGATGCAGCGTTGCCAATGCCCTTGAGTGACCATTGCCGCCAAGGGTCTGGAAAAGCTACAATACTTGTCCAATATATTGAACAAGTCACCATCATGCGAATCATCAGCTACTCAGAGGCCCGCAACGGTTTGAAGACTGTTCTGGACGGCGTAGAAAACGATGCCGACATCACCATCATCACCCGCCGAGGTGGCGGGGATGCTGTGGTCATGTCCATGGCGCAATACCAGAGCATGGCCGAAACCTTGTACTTGCTTTCGAGTCCCGCCAACGCAGCGCACCTAGCGGCATCCATTGCCGAGCACAAAGCCGGCAAAGCCAAACGACGTGAACTGATCACCCCATGAGCCGGGCGATTGCTTTCACCTCGCATGCTTGGGCCGATTATGTGTATTGGCAAGGGCAGGATAAAAAGACGCTCAAGCGAATCAATCTGTTGATCGATGCCGCCAGGCGCGACCCCTTTGAAGGTATCGGTAAACCCGAACCGTTGCTGGGCAATCTGTCAGGCTATTGGTCACGTCGCATCGACGACGTGCATCGACTGGTCTACGCCGTGGACGATGTGGAGCTGACCGTGATTGCCTGTCGGGGGCATTACCAATAAGAGGCTCAACAGCCCTGCGTGGGTGCAATGGGGGCTCTTTGATGCAGTTTCAACCGAATCGGCTGGGCGGGTCGTAAGGTCACTGCCAAATCACCTTTTGGCCATGGATCATCTTCAGGCCATTCCAGTCGGAAACGCTGCATCAGCATGGCCGCCATCAGGCCCATTTCGAGCATGGCAAAGTGCTGCGCAACGCAGACTCGGGGGCCGGTGCCAAAGGGCATCCACGTACCGCGAGGCATGGTGGGTGCGCCGGGCAAAAAGCGTTCTGGCTTGAATGCATCGGGTGATTCGAACCAGCGTGGATCGCGTTGAATGACGTAGGGGGTGAAAGCGATCAACTGGCCTTTGGGCAATGTCCAAGACCCAACTTTCACATCTTTGATGGCGCGTCGGGTCATCAAGACCGCTGCGGGTGGGTACAGACGCATGGCTTCTTTGAGGCTGGCTTGCAGCCACGGCAGTTGCTGCAAGGTGTCCGGCGTTGGGGTTTTGCCTTGTAGCACCGCATCGACTTCGGCGTGGATGCGCTCGGCCACTCTAGGGTGTCGTGCCATCAGTCCACTCCACCAGGTCATGGCGGTGGCCGTGGTTTCATGACCGGCCTGGAACATCACCATGGTCTGGTCGTGCAGTTCTTGCGCGCTCAGACCTTGTTCTGGGTGCTCGGGGTCGCGGGCTTGTTGCAGCATGGTCAGCAGGTCTTCGCTGTCTTGCTGTTGCGCTGATGGCTGGGCCTGAATGTGTTGCTGTATCACGTGGTCCAGCGTTTGTTTGGCATGGCCCACTTTGCGCACCGAAGGCAGGGGCATCCAAAGCGGCCATGAAAACGGTTTGAACATCTCATCGATGCCCGCATGGCTCAAGGTCTTGATGGCCTCGGCGATGGGGCGGGCATCCCTGACCTGGTGCGAGCCGAACAAGGCACGCAAAATCACATCCAGCGTCATGCTGGTCATGAGCGCATCCATGTCCACGCTTTGTTCTGCCGGGCGTTGGGCCAGGTCGGCCAGCGCATCTTGCGCTGCGGACGCCATTAAAGCGGCGTAGCCTGTCACCCGCTTGGGGGTAAAGCCCGGCTGCAGCATGCGGCGCTGGCGCTGCCATGGGGTGCCTTCGGTCACCAGCACGCTTTGCCCCATGGTGACACTGAAGATTTCGGTCGCGCGTTCCCAGCGGATCAGTGCATCGGATTGGTCCACCAACACTTCGCGTACCCAGTCAGGGTGAAAGACGTGGACGATGTGCTCGTTCAAGACTTGCACATGCGCGATGTCTGGGTGCTGGCTTTGCAAACGCCCGACAAACCCCAAATAGTCGGCTCGCATGGTGCGCAGGTGGTTCAAACCCCACAAGCGGGCAGCCGGGCCTGGGGGGATGGTTTTTATGGGGTGTGTGGTGTCCATGGCCTGATCTTGCGGGGTCACTGGCTGGCCGTCTTGAATCGAATCGACACCCTGGGGGTATTGGTTTTGCATGAGTGATGGCTTGCCTATACTTTGCTCATGTCTAGCGATACCCTTGCCCACAACTTTGCACCCCTTCAAACTTGGCTGCCGCCATGGGGCCTGAGTGCCTGTGTGCGTGCGGCGATAGCCCGCAGCGCGGTGGGTTTGAATGCGTCACAGCGCTGGGCGCACTACCCTGCCGGTCCGATCTGTTCGATCGCTTGCTTGTTCGAGGGCTCGGCCGAAGCGTTGGATGCCAGCACGCCATTTGACCCGCAGGCCACTCGCCAAAGCCTGCCTGCGATGACGGTGACAGGCCCCCACCGTTCGCCCCGCAGCGTTTTGTACGGGCCCCAAGCGGAGGGCGTGATGGTCCTTTTCTATCCGGATGCCTGGTGGGCGCTCACGGGGGTGTCGCCACAGGATTTGAGCAACCAAATCGTCGATGCGCGCAGTGTCTTGCCTGCGGCCTTGCTGGCGGCGTGCGAGCGCATGCGCGAGGGTGGTCACACCGACAGTCGAGTGCAGACTTTTTTTGAAGATTTGCTGCCTCTGTGGAATGAACGGGAGGTGGACCGATTCACACCAACAGGGCCACAGCGCAATTGGGCGCAAGCGCTCGCCCCGTGGATGGCGTCTTTGGCCATGCGGGCTGAAGGCACCGGATGGGGGCGCAGCTTGCGTCAGTCAGAGCGCCGCATCAAGCAGTGGACAGGCTGGTCCTTGCGCAAGTTGCAAGGCTCCGTCAGGGGTGAGGCTGCATTTTTGGCGGTGATGGAGGCCATGCTCGAAGAGCGTGTCGACTGGGCGCAGATCGCTTTGGACAACGGGTTTTCTGACCAAAGTCATTTCATCCGCGAGACCCGCCGCATCACCGGCTTCAGCCCCGAGGCCTTGCGCCATGGCTTCAACACCGATGAGGCGTTTTGGGTCTATCGGGCATGGGCGCAACTGGCAGGTTACGACATGCCCACGACGGCTAACTTGGCGCTTTAAGCCCGCCGCCAAAGCACCATGCCCCGCTGCGCCTTGCTCGCATCGCTGGGCGTGAGTGCCACTGGACGGATAG
>JBIPME010000001.1:0-19280 GCA_044369275.1 Rhodoferax sp. | reverse complement strand
CAGCATCACCGAGCAAACGAGCACGAGTGCGGACATCGCTAAGAAAGCGATCAGCTTGAGCGGCATCACCGCTGCTAGCAAAACCTATGATGGCAACACCAGCGCCGTTGTCTCCACAACCAATGCCAGCTTCAACGACAAAGTCACGGGCGATGATTTAAGCGTGGCCAGCACAGGCGTGTTCAGCGATAAGAACGCCGCGACTGGCAAAACTGTGAGTCTTACCAACACCTTGAGCGGTACGGACTTGGGCAACTACAGCGTGACTGCACAAAGCACGATCACTGCTGACATCGCCAAGAAAGCAATCAGCCTGAGCGGCATCACAGTAGCTAACAAAACGTACGACGGCAACACCGTGGCCACAGTGTCCACAACCAACGCTAGCTTCAACGACAAAGTGGCCGGTGATGATTTGAGTGTAGCCAGCACAGGCGTGTTCAGCGACAAGAACGCGGCGACTGGCAAGACCGTTAGCTTGAGCAACACACTAGGCGGTGCGGACTTGGGTAACTACAGCATCACTGATCAAACGAGCACGACTGCTGACATCGCCAAGAAAGCCATTAGCCTGAGCGGCATCACTGCTGCCAACAAAACCTATGACGGCAACACCACGGCTACCGTGTCTACCAGTGGCGCCAGCTTCAACGACAAAGTGGCAGGTGATGATCTGAGCGTAGCCAGCACGGGCGCGTTCAGTGACAAGAACTCAGCGACTGGCAAGACCGTTAACTTGAGCAACACCTTGAGCGGTACGGATTTGGGCAACTACAGCATCACCGATCAAACGAGTACGACTGCGGACATCGCTAAGAAAGCGATCAGCTTGACAGGCATCACTGCTGCCAACAAAACGTACGACGGCAACACTGCGGCCACCGTATCCACAACCAATGCCAGCTTCAACGGCAAAGTCACGGGCGATGATTTGAGCGTAGCCACCACAGGCACGTTCAGCGACAAGAACGCGGCGGCTGGCAAAACTGTGAGCCTTGCTAACACCTTGAGCGGTGCGGACTTAGACAACTACAGCATCACCGAGCAAACGAGCACGACTGCGGACATAGCCAAGAAAGCGATCAGCTTGAGCGGCATCACCGCTGCTAGCAAAACCTATGATGGCAACACCAGCGCCGTTGTCTCCACAACCAACGCCAGCTTCAACGACAAAGTCACGGGCGATGATCTGAGCGTAGCCACCACAGGCACGTTCAGTGACAAGAATGCTGTAACGGGCAAGACCGTTAGCTTGAGCAACACCTTGAGCGGCGCGGACTTGGGCAACTACAGCATCACCGAGCAAACGAGCACGAGTGCGGACATCGCTAAGAAAGCCATCAGTCTGAGCGGCATTACGGCATCTAATAAAACCTACGATGCCACGACCAGTGCCAGTGTTTCCACGGCCAACGCCAGCTTCAACGACAAAGTGGCAGGCGATGATCTGAGCGTAACCAGCACGGGCGCGTTCAGCGACAAGAACGCAGCGACTGGCAAAACGGTGAGTCTTTCCAACACCTTGGGTGGCGCGGATTTGGGCAACTACATCGTCGCTGCGCAAACCAGTGCCAAAGCGGATATTGCCAAAAAAACCGTGGTTGCTAGCTATATTGGTGTTAACAAGGTCGCAGATGGCACCGTAGCCGCAGTCGCTGTGGGCGCACTGGACGGTGTTTTTGCGCAAGACAATGTGGTTTTGAGCTACCAAAACGCGAGTTTTGATACGTCTGCGGTCGGTCTGAATAAGTCGGTGTCAGTCAACGGTGTGGATTTGTCGGGTAACGATGCGGCAAACTATGCTTTGTCGCAAAGCGTGGTGCTGACAACGGCCAGTATTACTTCAGGTCAAGCAGATCCTGTTGCGCCTGCCAGTGCGGTTAATCGTTTGGTGAATCCTGTTGCGCCGACTGCTAGTCGTGTTAATACGGGGGCTGGCACTGGAGCTTTCGTCTTGGCGAATGCGGATGCGGATACGGACCCCAATGATGCTTCTGCATTGCTCTGCAAAAAATCGAATGAGATTGATTACGTCATTCTTTGCAAGAGAAATGATGATTGAGTTGGTTGAGGTATTTTCCTGAGCTGTTATCCAACGCGCAGGGGCAGTGGATAGCGCACCCAACTCTGTATGCTGGTTCGCAGCGGTTCAAAATACCCGCCATACCCCACCGCAAACGCAATGCCTTGGCCATAGCGCGCATCGTTTTTATTAGTTTCTGTGTAAATTTCCGCTGAGAATGTACATTCTGAAGGGTTTGTGTCTCGCATATAAAGACATTTATTTTTATGCCGATATCGAGATAGGCCTCAGAATTGCGGGATTTTTTTGCGAATTATCTGGGGTGTAATCAGCGTATTTGCGCATCCGATGTGCTGGCTAGTGTGTTTGTGTGTGTCGCTGCGCTTTCGATGGTGTATATCATGGGTGCATCCGCGGTTTTTCACTATTGAGCTCGTGCGCAGACTAGATTTTGATAGACTGGTTTTGTTTTTTGAAATTTTGTAGAAAACTTTATAAAAAAGCTTTTTTAAGGTGTTTTCGAACCGATAAAGCCGATCCATTCTTGTAGGATGCATTTTTGTTAAACATAAATCAGTATGGGTTTTTACACAATATTGAGGCGACTCGAATTTTTAAGGTATTTTTATGAAATGTGCATCTGAAAAATTTTTATTTTTAATTGCTTTGCTTGGTGTAGAGCATGCTCTGGCGCAATCTACTCAGCCACCGGTATTAGCTCCCAATAGAATTGATCAAACCATTACAGATTTTAGTAAACCTGTACCAACGCCCTCTACGACTAGCCCAGCTGTGGCCAATTCCCAAATTGGTTTTGCCAAGTTAGCAGAGGTTAAGGTGGATAGCCCCCTTTTTTCTGATGCTATAACCGATTATTGGATGCCTTTTTTGGGCAAGCCAGTTTCAGCAGATGCATTAAACCTGTTCAAGGATTGGTTTAATCGGCGTGTGCAAGACGAGGGGTATTTTGCTTATGTGACAACGACACCAACGCGGGTTAATGGGGCAGAGGGGTCTAGTCTATTCATTAAAGTTACCCAGGCCGTGATAGGTTCGGTTCGAATTAATTCCTTGGATTCGGACAAGGCTGCGCTGTATGCGGAAGAGGTTGCGCGCCGGTTTGCCTCAGAATTTCGCAAAGGCAAGGTGGTCGATACGCGGGCTATGGACGCTGCTTTGACGGCGATTGCATTTGATTTGCCGCTGGATTTGGAAATTAATGTCAAGCAACAAGCGGGTGATAGCGTAGAGGTCGAAATTGCAGTACGCACAGCGCAGGCTGCGGTGGGTAAATTTCTCGGTGGCGTGGTACAGCTTAATAATTACGGGGTGGTCTCGTATGGGCGTGGCCAGGTTTTAGGCGTTACCCGTTTTGCGGGCTTTGCGCCCACCGCAGAATTTGGATTGAGTTTTCAAGTTTCTGAAGGTACGAAATACTACAAAGGCCAATATGAGACACCGCTGCCAAATTTGAAAACGCGTTTGAATGCTTGGTTCAGCAATTTAGATGCGACCACTGGCAGTGGCACCAGCAACGTGGATTTCAATACCAAAGAAATTGGTTTGGGAACATCAACACTGCTGTCTTTTGACCGTTACGGTACGAATAAATTAGGCTTTGATCTGGTCCGTCGTTTAGGTGAAAAGAAAATCTCCGATATTTCAACGGCGCAACCGGCCGATTCTCAATTGCGCGTGCGGTTTACGCAGGAATCTAGCAAAGGGATTTTCGACAGTTTCAAGAATGATTTTGTATTAACGGCTGGCAATACCGACTTGAGCCGCAATGGCGTTGATCAAGCCGCCGATAGCGCAGCCTTAAACACCCAAGGTGCTTACAGCAAGTTGGAAATTGCCGGGGGCTTAAAGCGTTTGTTTGGACAGGAGAAAGAAAATATTGCCGCAATGCGTTGGCGTGCACAGTTTGCAAACAAAAATTTGCAATCGCAAAACCAGTTTGGTTTGGGCGGAATGGATGGGGTACGCGCTTACAACGGCGCCGAGGGCGCGGGTGACAGTGGTGCCACGGTGTCGTTTGATTTGGGGCGCAATGTGCTGCCTACGTTGTATGCCGGAATTTTTTATGACTACGGTTATTCCGCTGCCAATGTGAATCCTTTGCCCTCTACAGCAGCATCTTCTTACAAACCTAAAGTGCAAGGAGGTGGTTTGCGTTTGGCAGGCCAATTCGACAAGGCTTTTTGGAACTTGGGTTTGGCAAAGTCTTGGGGCGATTTGCCTGATTTCACGCAAACCAATATTTCGACGAGACTGGGCGATTGGCGTCTTAATTTTGATGCAACCTACCCGTTTTAGGCGGCTCGGAATTCACGGCTTTCATTGCCAGCACCTTGTTGCCAGCACCTTATTGTCTGTAGCCTGTTACGGTAATTCGCGCTGTCTGAAGGTCTGATTCTGCTTTCAGACGCGCGCAGCAAGGGCTGATTTACAAACGCTTGACCAGCACCTGGCTTTTTCGGTCCCAGTTGTATTTGCGTTTGCGGGCTTCGGGGAGCCAGTCGGGGTCGACTTGCACGAAGCCCCGTTTGATAAACCAGTGCATGGTGCGGGTTGTGAGCACAAAAATGCTGTCGAGCCCTTGGGCTTTGGCGCGCTGTTCTATGCGTTTGAGCACGCGTTCACCGTCGCCTTGGCCCTGCACCTGCGGAGAGACGGTGAGGGCGGCCATTTCGGCGGTTTTGGATTCGGGGTAGGCGTACAGCGCGGCGCAGGCAAAAATAACACCATCGTGTGCTATCAAAGTGTAGTAACCAATATCGCGCTCTATTTCCGTGCGGCTGCGTTTGACCAAGGTGCCGTCTTTTTCAAATGGCTCTATGAGTTGCAAGATGCCGCCTACGTCTTCCACGGTGGCTTCACGCAAGCTTTCCAGCTTTTCGTCGACCACCATGGTGCCTATGCCATCGTGCACATAGACTTCTAGCAAGATCGCGCCATCGACCGCAAAAGGAATGATATGGCTGCGCTCTACACCGTTTTTACAGGCTTTGACGCAATGTTGCAGGTAAAAGGCAACATCGCTGGGTTGGGTGGCGGGCGGGAGTTCGGCCAAGAGTTTTTCGGCCAAGGCCAGTGGCAGCTCGGTGTCGACGGGGTTGTCGGCACTGATTGGCTCGTGGGCCCGCAGCGCAATGCCCGAGACCTCGGTCAAAAACAAAAGTTTGTCCGCCTGCAAGGCGCAGGCCACCGAGGTGGCGACCTCTTCCATGCTCAGGTTAAAAGCATCGCCCGTGGGTGAGAAGCCAAAAGGGGAAATTAACACCAAGGCCCCCATGTCCAGGGTTTGGGTAATGCCTGCGGTGTCTACTTTGCGCACGATGCCGGAGTGTGCGAAGTCAATGCCGTCCACAATGCCAACGGGCCGGGCGGTAATAAAGTTGCCGGAAATTACCCGCACCGTGGAGTCGGCCATGGGGGTGTTGGGCAGCCCTTGGCTGAAGGCGGCCTCGATTTCGTAGCGCAATTGCCCGGCTGCTTCTTGGGCGCAGTCCAAGGCGACTTCGTCAGTAATGCGAATGCCGTGGGAGTATTTCGGGGCGTGCCCTTTGGCCCGTAGCTGTTCGTTGACCTGAGGGCGAAATCCATGGACCAACACAATTTTGACCCCCATGCTTTGGATCATGGCGAGGTCTTGCGCCAGGTGGGGGAGTTTGCCCGCCGCAATGGCCTCGCCCGCCAGACCGATCACAAAGGTTTGGTTTCTGAATTTGTGGATGTAGGGTGCCACAGAGCGAAACCAAGGCACGAATGTGAAGTTAAAAACTGAGGTCATGGCGTTGATTTCGAGGGAAAGGGGCGGGGCCTAGCCTTTGGTGTGGGTGCCCTAGGCTTTCTTTTTGCGGCACCAACGGGCCCATTGCATGAACAGGCCCATTCCAAATTTAAGCGAAGTTGGCTTGGGCGAAGTCCCAGTTCACCAATTTATCGAGGAATGTTTCGACAAATTTGGGGCGCATATTGCGGTAATCGATGTAGTAGGCGTGTTCCCAAACGTCCACGGTGAGTAAGGCTTTGTCATCGGTGGTTAAGGGGGTTCCGGCCGCACCGGTATTGACGATGTCTACACTGCCATCGGGCTTTTTCACCAACCAAGTCCAGCCGGAGCCAAAGTTGCCCACGGCCGATTTCACAAAAGCTTCTTTGAATGCGCTGTAGGAGCCCCATTTTGCATTGATCGCAGTGGCCAGTGCACCGGTGGGTTCGCCACCGCCGGCAGGCTTCATGCAGTTCCAAAAGAAAGTGTGGTTCCAAATTTGGGCGGCGTTGTTGTAGATGCCTGCGCTGGATTTTTTAATGATGTCTTCGAGACTGAGGTGTTCGAATTCGGTGCCTTTTTGCAGGTTGTTAAGGTTCACGACGTAGGCGTTGTGGTGCTTGCCGTGGTGGAATTCCAGCGTTTCTCTGGAGTACGCAGGTGCGAGAGCATCCAGGCTGTAAGGCAGGGGGGGCAATGTATGTTCCATAAATTTCCTTGGGTTAAAGTTGCAGATGGCGTTGATTGTAGAAACTAATGGGGATGTATTCCCACAACCTTGAGATCCATGTGGCCATCGACCAGCGTGGCGATGACCTCTTGGTCGGCTTTCAAGTCCGCTACTTTAGCAATAGTACGGCCTTGGGCATCGCTCAGTCGAGCGTAACCGCGTTGCAACACCAATTGCGGGTCTACCGAAGCCAAGCGCAGCGCCAAGCGTTCCAAGGTGTTTTTTTCTGCTTTGAGGGCGGTTTGCGTGCTTTTGGGCCATGCCGCAAATGCGTTGTCCAACGCCATGCCGCGTTGGCGCAATACTGCACGTTGGTGGTGCGCCAAGGCCTGGGCACAGGCATGCAATCGGGTTTGCGCCCGGTGCACCGCAGTAGAGGGCCGGCCCAAACGGGCAGTGACACGGTCTAGGTTTTGGGCGTCTTGGTCGAGTTGGCGTTGTACGGCATGGTGCAAGCGGGCATGCATGTCATCGACGGTCTGTAACAAAAACTCCGTAGAGGCGCTGGCCAATTCTGCGGCGGCCGTGGGCGTGGGCGCGCGCAGGTCGGCCACAAAATCGGCAATGCTGAAGTCGGTTTCGTGGCCCACGCCGCAGATCAGCGGTACGGGGCTGCGTGCCAAGGTATAGGCTAAACGCTCGTCGTTGAAAGCCCATAAATCCTCCAGTGATCCCCCGCCACGCACCAGCAAGATGGTGTCAATCGGGGCTGCCATAGACGCAGCCTGGGGCGATGCAATCCATTGGTAAAGCTGCTCCAAGGCCTGTACCAAGGCCGCCGGTGCGCCATCACCTTGTACCAAGGACGGCACCAGAATGACCGGAACATGCGGTACGCGGCGCTGCAAGGTGGTCATCACGTCGTGCCACGCCGCAGCCCCCAAAGAAGTGACCACCGCGATAGCCCGTGGCATGGGACTGGGGGTGCGCTTGCGGCTGCTATCGAACAAGCCCTGTGCTTGCAAGCGTGCTTTGGTTTGCAAAAACTGCTCCAGCAAGTTGCCTTGGCCTGCGGGGCGCATGCTTTCCACCACCAGTTGCAACTCTCCCCGTGCCTCGTAAACCCCTAAGCGCCCTTGTAACTCAACGCGTGCCCCATCTTGGGGGGAAAAGTCCAACATAGATGCAGCGCGCCTGAACATCGCGCAGCGCAGTTGCCCCACGGCGTCTTTCAACACAAAGTAACAGTGGCCGCTGGTTGCACGCGTAAAGCCGCTTAACTCGCCCGTCACCGTGACGGGGTTAAAGTGCGCCTCCAGCGCCTGCGCAATGGCTTTGCACAAAGCACCTACCGGCCAGACCCGTGGTGCTGCCAAAAAAGGCCCGTCTTGCGTGCTTTTCATACACAACGCACGGTAGAACAGGGGATTGGTACGCAAATGCTGGGAAAACTAATCCACAGCTGCAACACCTTGAAAGCACGCCGTTTTGTATTCATTTTCTTTGTTAATTATTTTTAATAAGTTGTTGATTTAATTTAAATTTTTTAATTATTTAAAAAAATTACTAAATTAAATAATTGGCAAAACTAAGCCAGAAATGGGAGTAGGGCCAGAGTTTTTCACAAAGTTATCCACAAAAAATTGCCGCACGGGTCACGCTGCTAGGCCATAATCTGAGCGCCGATTTATCCCCTTACGGAGTGACACTTGTTTTCTATCATACAAGCTGCTGGATGGCCGATATGGCCTTTGATTGCCTGCTCAATACTGGCCTTGGCGGTCGTCATTGACCGCTTTATTAACCTCAAAAAAAAGAAAATCGCACCTGACGGTTTGCTTGAAGAGGTGATCGCCCTGACCCGTGCGGGCGTGCCGTCCGCCCAAGTGATTGCACAGCTCCAAGCCAGCAGCGCTTTGGGCGACATTTTGGCCAGCGGCTTGCGCACCCTGCATGCATCCCCCCATTGCGATGAAAGCGACTTGCGCGCCAGCATGGAAGACTGTGGCCGCGTCAACGCCCAGCGCCTAGAAAAGCACCTCAGCACCTTGGCCACAATTGCCTCGACCGCACCGCTCTTGGGCTTGTTTGGCACCGTGGTGGGCATGATTGAAATTTTTGGTTACCAATCGGGTGCCAGCGGTGCTGTGGGCAACCCCGCACAGCTAGCGCATGGCATCTCCGTGGCGCTCTACAACACCGCGTTTGGACTGGTTGTGGCCATTCCCTCCCTGATTTTTTGGCGCTTTTTCAGAGCCCACGTCGATGCCCATTTGTTAACCCTAGAACTCGGGGCAGACCGCTTGGTTCGCCACCTAAAATCTTTGCGCCATTAATGCTGAAAATGATCGCATAAAAATATGCAATTTCGACCCAAAACCCGAGAAGAACCCGAGATCAATTTGATCGCATTTATTGATATTTTGTTGGTAGTGCTGATTTTTTTAATGCTCTCCACCACCTACAACAAATTTACCGAAATGCAGCTCCAACTGCCGGTGGCCGATGCCGAGAAGCTGCGCGACTATCCACAAACCCTCAACATCTCGGTTGGCGCAGATGCCAGCATCAGCCTCAACGGCACGCCGCTGGCTGAGCGGGGCCTAGAGGGCATTACCAACGCCTTGGTAGATGCCAGCAAGGCCAGCAAAGATGCCGTCTTGGTTATCAGTGCCGATGCCAGTGCCAAGCACCAGTTTGTAATTACCATCATGGAGGCCGCCCGCAGAGCGGGCTTGCGCCAAATCACCTTCGCCACCCAATCCTCCACCAGCCCTGGCGCGGGCAATTGATGCACCGGCGTGAAAGTCCCCTTGCGCAGCGTGCTTGAGCGCAGCCTTTCCCAAATTTGGAAACAACGTGGCATCGCCGCGTGCTTGCTGCTGCCCATGGCGGCCCTCATGCGGGTGCTGCTCAAAATTCGGCACTGGTTGTACGCCGCGGGCCACCTCCAAATCCACCGCTTTCCAGCCACGGTGGTGGTGGTGGGCAATGCCGTGGTGGGGGGGGCGGGCAAAACGCCAACCGTCATCGCCTTGGTCAACCACTGGCAAGCCCAATCCCTGCGCGTGGGCGTTGTCTCTGCGGGCTATGGGCGCAACAACACCGACACGCTAGAAGTGCATAACCAAGCCGATGTGCATGCCGTGGGGGACGAGCCCCTGCTCATTCGCCAGCGTTGCGCCGTTCCTGTCTTCGTTGGCCGCACCCGGGCCTTGGCAACGGCAGCGCTGTTAACGCGCTATCCACAAACCCAAATCGTGGTGTGCGACGACGGATTGCAGCATTACGCCCTGTACCGTGACCTGGAAATTTGTGTATTCGATGACCGGGGCCTGGGCAACGGCTGGGTCTTGCCCGCAGGCCCCTTGCGTGCCCCTTGGCCGCGCCAAGCCCTGGGCGCATGCGGTCAAAGCCAGCAGCGCCTGCTCACGCTGCACACAGGCAGTCACCCGCGCTTTGCAGGTTTTGCCGCGCACCGCCACTTGGCCGACTACGGCTACGACCAATCGGGGCAAAAAATCGCGCTCCATGGCCTGCACCAGCACAGCCCCAAGCCTCTGTTCGCGCTTGCGGGCATTGCGCAGCCAGAAAACTTTTTTGCCATGCTGCGTGCACAAGGCATGGTGCTTGCGGGCACATTGGCGCTGCCCGACCACTTCGACTTCAAAAACTTGCAGCCGCTACAGTCCCAAGGCTACCAACTGCTGTGCACCGAAAAAGATGCCTACAAGCTCTGGTCCTTGGACCCCTGCGCGCTTGCCATACCGCTAGAGCAAACCGGCCCCGTTGAATTTTGGCAAGCCATCGACCAACATACACAAGCCTGCTTAGCAGCCAAACTACCCTCTCACCATGGACACACCGCATATGGACACCCGACTACTTGAACTCTTGGTTTGCCCCGTCACCAAAGGCCCCTTGGAATGGAACCGCGAAAAACAAGAATTAATTTCGCGCAGCGCACGGCTGGCCTACAAAGTCCAAGACGGCATACCGGTCATGCTCGAAAACGAAGCACGCACCCTCAGCGATGAAGAGCTAGACCTTTAAAGCGCAGGCCTGCACCGCATCACCCATGCCCTACACCGTACTCATCCCTGCGCGCCTGGCCTCAACCCGGTTGCCCAACAAACCCTTGGCAGACCTAGGGGGCATCCCCATGGTCGTGCGCGTAGCACAGCGCGTGCATGCGGGTTTGGCGGGCAATGTACGTGTCGTTGTTGCCGCCGACCACCCCTTGATCATGGACGCCTGCGCGGCCTACGGCATCGAGTCCATCCTCACCGACCTGCAACACCCCAGCGGCAGTGACCGCCTTGCACAAGCCTGCGCCTTGTTGAACCTCCCCGATAACGCCATCGTAGTGAACGTACAAGGCGATGAGCCCCTCATCGACACCCACTTGGTCGATGCCGTGGCCCAGTTACTGCACCACCACCCCCACGCCAGCATGGGTACGGCGGCCCACCCCATTGCCAGTGTCGAAGAATTCGCCAACCCGAATGTCGTGAAAGTCGTCACCAGCGCCAATGGGCTGGCGCTGTACTTCAGCCGTGCCCCCATTGCGTGGTGGCGCGACGGCTTTGCCCACGGCATTACGGCGCTGCCCGAACCTGCACCGCTGCGCCACATTGGAATTTACAGCTACCGCGTTGGGTTTTTAAAACAATTCCCAAGCCTGCGCCAAGCACCGCTAGAGATTCAAGAATCTTTGGAACAACTGCGCGCACTCTGGCATGGCCACGCCATCGCGGTACACATCACCCAGCACGCCCCTGGCCCTGGCGTGGACACTCCCGAAGACCTATTGCGCGTGCAAAAGCACTTTGAACGCCCTTTTTCTCTCCCAAGCGCGCTGTAAGCTAGCTAACGGGCTGGGCATGCTATTCTTAGGCACTATTCGTGCGCTACATTAGACACACATAGATGCTGTCAGTGACCCGTGCACGACTCCAAAAACTAACCATTTGAGGTTATCAATGAGACTTATCCTATTGGGTGCCCCAGGTGCCGGTAAAGGCACGCAAGCCACCTTTATTTGCCAAAAATATGGAATTCCGCAAATCTCTACCGGAGATATGCTGCGTGCCGCCGTTAAAGCAGGCACGCCACTGGGTTTAGAGGCCCAATCTGTGATGGCCTCTGGCGGACTGGTCAGTGATGCACTCATCATTAACTTGGTTCGGGAGCGGCTCCAGCAACCCGATTGTGAAAAAGGCTGCCTCTTTGACGGCTTTCCCCGCACCCTTCCCCAGGCCGACGCCATGAAAGCCGCAGGCGTCAAACTCGATTACGTACTCGAAATCGACGTCCCCTTTGAAGCCATCATCGAGCGCATAGGTGGGCGACGCTCCCACGCCGCTTCAGGGCGCACCTACCACGTCAAATTCAACCCCCCCAAAATCGCGGGACTGGACGACGTTACCGGCGAGCCACTCATTCAGCGCGAAGATGACAAAGAAGAAACCGTCAAAAAACGGCTGGACGTCTACAGCGCCCAAACCCGTCCCTTGGTCGATTACTACGCAGGCTGGGCCGAAAAAGAACCCGCCTTGGCACCCAAATACCGCTCCATCAGCGGCATGGGTGATGTAGACGCAATTACAAAGCGTGTGTTTGAAGCCTTGGTTTAATACGCGGGCGGCAAGGCGGCAAGGCGGCAAGGCGGCAAGGGTTTGCAAAAAGAGGGATCACGGCCTCCAAGAGGCCCAAGCCGCGCTAGCTCCTAGGCTCGGCCAGTAAGTCCAAAACCAAGGCGATTCTTGCTTTCACGGGCGACAGCGGCATGGTGGCAAAAGTCCCTGCGTCCATGGGCTCTCCCGCGTGAGGCTGTGCCGCGACTACGCTGCCGTAAGCGCAACGTGTAGTGCGCACCACCCGCACCCCTTGGGATTGCGCCCGTTGCAGGGCCGCATGCA
This sequence comes from Rhodoferax sp., assembly GCA_044369275.1. Lineage (GTDB taxonomy): Bacteria > Pseudomonadota > Gammaproteobacteria > Burkholderiales > Burkholderiaceae_C > Allorhodoferax. Next base: position 6,891 of record JBIPME010000001.1, on the reverse strand, counting down.
AATCCACATGCACCGTCCCATTGCCAGTGCCTGCCACAACCAGACCCGCCAAAGGACTGCGCCCGGGCTGCGAACAATAGGCCAGCAAGCCCTCCACAATACAGGCCCCCGCCTCGGCATAACTCATCACAACCTCCACCTTAGGCCAGGCTATTGCCGACTCCAATGGCAGCGCAAACGCATACAGCGGCTGCGGCAAAGAGGTAGGCTTTAACCAACGCAAACGCCCCTCTTCGACCAAAGCCAAGGGGCCTGCCTCTCCCGAATCAAACGCATCCAATCGGTAGGGATGCACTTTTTGCACCTGCAAAGCGCTGTGCACCTTGCCTGCGCACACCACCACAACGCCGCGTGACGCAACATCCAAGGCGACCGCACATGCGTCCCGCAAATTTTGGGGGCCATCTGGCGTAAAAGCGCTGGCAGGGCGCATGGCGCAAGTCAGCACCACCGGTTTATTCAGCAAAAGACTGGCGGGCACCACGCAAGACAGAAAAAACGCGGCCTCCTCTAAGGTGTCGGTTCCATGCGTTACAACAATTCCCCGCACGCTCTCATCCGCAAGCCAGACGCACAGCCGCTGGGCCAACAATTGCCAATGCGCAAAGCCCATATCCTTACTGTCCATTTGCGCGAGCTGCTCGGTGCACAAAGCATGCCCAGCCAAAGCAGCTTGCAAGCCGGGCACATTCTCGAGCAACGCTGGCAAACCGATAGCACCCGATTGGTATGCCACATGCGTCTCTGAACGCGCTGCTTTTCCCGCAATCGTGCCCCCCATCCCTATAAAAATCAACTTCTTATCCATCATTACGTCCTGCTTGCAAAAAAATAAAAACTGGTTAAAAATACAGTTACTGGATATGAAAACAGTGTTGCTTTAGCAACACAATTTCAAAAAAGCTACAACCAAGGAGACCGCATGCTTGACAGTCCGAAACTCACCTCACGCCAGCAGCAGATTCTCGAACTGATTCAAAGCGCAATCAGCCAAACGGGTGCCCCGCCTACGCGCGCAGAAATTGCCAACGAACTGGGTTTTAAATCCGCCAACGCCGCCGAGGAACACCTGCAAGCCTTAGCCCGCAAAGGCGTCATCGAACTCATCAGTGGTACATCGCGTGGCATCCGCTTAAACAACGACACCTTGCGCACCATCAATGCATCGCGTAGCAAACAAAGCGCCTTGAACATTTCCAGCCTGTCGCAACTCATACTTCCCCTGGTAGGTCGAGTGGCCGCAGGCGCACCCATTTTGGCGCAAGAACACATAGACCGAAGCTACACCTTTGAAAATAGTTTTTTTCAAAAGCAACCAGACTACTTGCTGAAAGTTCGAGGCATGTCCATGCGCGATGCAGGCATCCTCGATGGCGACTTGCTCGCAGTGCAAGCCACCAAAGTCGCGCAAAACGGGCAAATTGTCGTGGCCCGCATCGGTGAGGAGGTCACCGTCAAGCGGTTCCAACGTAAAGCGCAGCACATTGAACTCCACGCCGAAAACCCCGATTACAAAACCATCGTAGTCAGCCCTGGTGAAGTATTTGCAATCGAAGGCCTCGCCGTAGGCTTGATTCGGAACACGGTTCTTATGTAAAAGCCAAGAAAGCAGGCCATCATGCACACCATCACCCAGTTTACTGCGCGGTTGTTCGTCTATCTGCGCAACCTCTGTTTACGTAATTGGGACCTGCGCAATGGGTACCCGTGCCACTTAGGCCTGCGCAATTCGGTGCCCCCCATATTCCCCAAGCCAGCCCAACGCACTGCTTTGGCTAAGGTGCAAGCAGGCTACACCACCCGACACAGCATCCGACGCGCCTCCCCTGAAGCCATCCACACCACCTATGCCCGGCAAATAGGCGTAGCACCGTCCCCCATTAACAAGGCCAGGCCATTGCAAATTCGGCAACTTGTTGATGGCAACCCCGCGCTCGCAGGCTGCGCCCGCATACGCATCTCGGGGCGCATGAGCGATGTATGCGATGCCCTGGACCAACTCGCCGCGCTGGAAGCTGCTGTATAACGCGGTACTGTCTTAACAAGGCAGCGCCTGGGCAACGCCGAAGCTTAAAAGTTTTTCAAAATTTTCGGAATTCTTTGAAAAGTCATTAAATTCCGCGATATAATTTAAGGCTAGATTCCTCGATAGCTCAGTCGGTAGAGCGCCGGACTGTTAATCCGTAGGTCCCTGGTTCGAGCCCAGGTCGAGGAGCCAAAAGCTCTAAATTGAAAAGCACTTAGGTCAAAAGCCTAAGTGCTTTTTTGTTTGTGTGCATGCAACGTAAAGTTGTCGCTGTTGCTTGTTTGCTTTTATCCATTGCGGAAAATTTGAGGGGGTATGTACGATGGAAGCGTTTTTTGTCTCTGCGGGCGTGGTTGCTTTGGCTGAAATGGGAGATAAGACGCAGCTCTTAGCGTTTTTTTTGGCCACCCGTTTTAAAAAACCAGTCCCTATCATTTTGGGTATCTTGGCCGCGACCGTGTTGAACCACGGGGTCGCTGGCGCATTGGGGGCTTGGGTTACGCAGATGGTCAGCCCTGGGGTGATGCGTTGGATACTGGGCGCTTTGTTCATCGGTATGGCGATTTGGACCTTGATTCCAGACAGCTTGGATACGGATGAATCCAAGATGGTGCAAAAAATGGGTGTTTTTGGCACCACTTTCATTGCCTTTTTCTTGGCTGAGATGGGAGATAAAACCCAGATCGCCACAGTGGCGATGGCCTCGCACTATGCATCACCCGTCTGGGTTGTCGTGGGCACCACCTTGGGTATGCTGGTGGCAGATGTGCCTGCGGTGTTTTTGGGCGATCGCTTCGCCGCTAAGGTGCCACTGCGCTTGGTGCATGCATTGGCGGCGCTGATGTTTGCTGCTTTGGGGGTGGCAACCTTGTTTGGCCTAGGGGCGGCTTGGGGCTTTTAACGTGCAATCACTTTGATGCAAGGCAAAGCCCCAATGGCAGGGCTGGTTTATTTCAAGCTGCCAGATAAAAATTGGGCCAGACGTTCGCTCTTGGGCTGGGCAAGCACCTCGGCGGGGTGGCCTTGTTCTTCAATGCGGCCTTGGTGCAAGAAGATGAGGTGGTTGGAGACTTCACGGGCAAAGCCCATTTCGTGCGTGACAACGACCATGGTGCGGCCTTCGAGCGCAAGGGTTTTCATGACTTTGAGCACTTCAGAGACCAGCTCAGGGTCTAGGGCGCTGGTGGGCTCGTCAAACAACATGACTTCAGGCTCTACCGCCAGCGCACGCGCAATGGCTACGCGTTGCTGTTGGCCTCCGCTCATGTGGGCGGGGTAGCGGTCTTCCACGCCACTGAGGCCCACGGTCGCCAGGTATTTGCGTGCGGTGTTGATGGCTTGTTCTTTGGGGATGCCCAAAATATGCACGGGGGTTTCTATGATGTTTTCTAGCACGGTCATGTGCGCCCACAAATTGAAGTGCTGAAACACCATGGCCAGTTTGGTGCGCAGATGTTGCAGCTGTTTGGGGTTGGCTGCGTTGAGTTCGCCGTTTTTAGCGGCAACCAGTTTGAGCTCTTCGCCCGCCACGTTGATGCGGCCTTGGTGCGGTTTTTCCAGCAGGTTGATGCAGCGTAAAAAGGTGCTTTTCCCAGAGCCTGAGCTGCCAATGATGCTGATGACGTCGCCAGCATGGGCAGTGAGGGATACCCCTTTGAGGACTTCGTTGGAGCCAAAGCGTTTATGGATGTTTTCGACTTGGAGCTTGAGGGGTTTGGAGTTCATGGTGTGGTGACAGCGTTTGGGAATGGGATAAATGCGTGGGTGTAAGAGGGGAACAGAGTATCGGGGTAATGCGGTAGCGGGGTAATGCGTTTGGTGGCTAAAAACTGAACAATATAAGGGTTCAATGCTCTAAAAATAAGTGCCTGCTCAGAGGTGCAATTTAGTTGCTTAGCAAAGGCCCTGTTTTGAATGCGGTGGCGCTGGCAATTTTTCCTAATTCGCAGCCACTCGTAACGTAACGGTCGCGGATGCGCGCATAAAAGCAGCCCGAGACTTCTGCCAAGATGCGCTGGGTCTGGGCTTGCAAAGGGTCAATAATTTCCGCCACCAAGTCACCGATTTGCAGTGTTTGGCCGATGTCGGCGCAAAACACCACAATGCCTGGTGCGCTTGCGCGCAAGGTTTGCGACCCCGCCAAGGGCGTGGCTTGGCAGCGCAGGGTGGGCGGTTGCGGAGGGTTTTGCGTGTGCAAAATGCCTGTGTGCTGCAGGTAGTGCAGCAGGGCCTGCGCGTCTGTTTGGGCCAAGGCATGCGTGACATCGGCTTCTCCCCGCAGCTCTAAAGTGGTGCTGCAACAGCCTTGGGGTAGCGGGTGGTTGAAGCCTTGCGCTTGCAAGGTTTGCTGCAAGCGCCACCACACGCCGGAGAGGCATTCGTCAAAGGGTTCGCCACCGGACTCTTTGGCCAGCAAGATGGTTTCGCATTGGGTAAATTGCGCCAAGGGGCGCAGTTGCGGCCAGCAGCTTTCTTCGCAGTACATGTGCAGCACGGCTTCGCAGTCGCAGTGCAGGTCGATGACCGTGTCTGCGTCGTGGGCCAAGGTCAGCAGGGTTTTGCGCAGGCTTTCTAATTCTGTGGAGGGCGTCCAAGCTTGCAAATAGTCGCCCATGGCACGGCGCACCGCCCGTACGTTGTGGGCAGCGTCGGCCCCCAGTTGCGGCAACACGGTGGGCCAAAGCGCCTTGGCGAAATCGGGGTAATTGCGGTTGAAGTTTTCAGAGGAGCCGAGTTCAAAGCGCCCCATGGGTTTGTGGTCTAGGCGCTGCGCCAGTCCGAGGGGGTTGGCCACGGGGACGAGCACCACTTCGCCGCGCAGCAGCCCTTTGTCTTCGGCATCTGCCAGGTGTTGGCGCAGGTGGTGGGCCACCAGCATGCCGGGTAGCTCTTCGGCATGCAGGCTGGCTTGGATGTAGACTTTTTGCCCCGTACCGCTGGGACCAAAGTGCAGGCTGGTGAGGGTTTTTTGGCTACCCAAACTGGGTGAGAGCAGTGGATGGTCGATGCGGTGCATAGGAGCTCGGTGGTGTCTGCGCGTTGCTGCGGTTTTTGGGGCCTGCGTTGTCGATGGAGGGGGCGGCGCGCTTACGCTTTGCGGGGGGCTAAGTAGGCCAAAAAGTGTTTTTCGGCCAGTTTGAAGAGGCCAATTAAGCAAAATGAGGCGATTAAATAAATCACAGCGGCGGCGATGTAGGCTTCAAAGGGCAGGTAGTAGTCAGAGTAGACGCGGCTGGCAGCGGCGGTGACGTCGAGCATGCTGGGCACTGCGCTGGCCAAACTGGTGCTTTGTAGCATCATCACGACTTCGTTGCTGTAGGCCGGCAGGGTGCGGCGCAGGGCGCTGGGCAGTACAACGCGCAGCATGATTTGGCTGCGGCGCATGCCAAAGGCCTGGGCGGCTTCAATTTCTCCTGCATGGGTTTCGCGAATGGCACCGGCCAGCATTTCGGCGGTGTAGCCCGCAGTGTTCAGGCTAAAGGCCAGCAGGGCACAAAAGAAGGGCTCTTTGAAGTAGGTCCAAGGCCAGATGTCGTCCCAGCGCGCTTGAATCCATTCCAGTTGCCCCAGGCCGTAGTAAATTAAGTAGACCTGAATCAGCAAAGGCGTACCGCGGATGATGTAGGTGTAAGTGCCTACCAGCCAACGCAGGGGTGCCCAAGGTCCTGTGAGTAGCAGTGCAAAGACCAGTGCGAGTACGGCGCCGATGCCCAAAGAGGAGAAGAGCAGGCCCAAGGTGGTCACAATGCCTTCGCCATACAAGGCCAAGTTTTGGGGTTCAAAGATGACAGCCCACTTCATGACAAATTCCCCCGCTTCGTGCCCAGGCTGTAGCGGGCGTTCAATTTGCGTAAGACCAGCAGGGATACGCTGGTGTAGACCAAAAACAAGGCGGCGGTGAAGAGGTAAAACGCGAACGGCGAGCGCGTTGCGGCGCTGGCTTGCTTGGCCAAGTAGGTCATTTCATGGAGTCCTATTAAGCTCACCAGCGCGGTGGCTTTGATCATGACCAACCAGTTGTTGGTAAAGCCGGGCAAGGCGTAGCGCACCATTTGGGGCAAGGTGATGCGGACAAAGGTTTGTACTGGCCCCATGCCAAAGGCCCAAGCGGCTTCCATTTGCCCTTTGGGAATGGCCAAAATCGCACCACGAAAGGTTTCCGCCATGTAGGCGCCGTAAATAAAGCCAATGGTGAGGACGCCCGCTGTAAAGGGGTTGATGTCGATGGTGTTGGGGTAGCCGCTCCAGGCCAATAGGTGGTTCAGGCCCATGGTGCCGCCGTAAAACACCAGCAGCATGATGACCAAATCAGGAATGCCGCGAACCACGGTGGTGTAGGCCGTGGCCAAGCCAACCGAGATGGGGTTGCCCGAGAGTTTGGCAGCTGCACCCAACAGGCCTAGTGCTATGGAGACCAAGAGTGCCAAGAGTGAGACGCCTACGGTGAGCATGGAGCCCTGCAAAATTGCAGCGTAATAGCCGTAATAGCCGTAGTTCATGAATGCGTGCTTAAAGTTGAAAAAGGTGCCGCCCTAGAGGCGCGGTGCTCTAGGGCGTGGGGGTTAGCAGCGGTTGCTAAGTGGGTAAGAGCGTCGCTTATTCGCCGTACACGTCGATGTTGTATTGGGCAAAGTACTTGTCGGCCAGGGTTTTGTAGGTGCCCGAGGCGCGAATGGCTTTGATGGCTTCGTTTAACTCGCCCTTGAGCTTGTCTTCACCTTTGCGCAGTGCAATGCCAACGCCGTAGCCGAAGTATTTAGGGTCTTTCAGGTCGGCACCGACAGCGGTGTAGTTCGCACCTTCGGGTTTGCTCAAAAAGCCGCCAGTGACTTCGATAAAGTCTGCCACCGTGCCGTCTAGGCGAC
>JBIPME010000110.1:0-6313 GCA_044369275.1 Rhodoferax sp. | reverse complement strand
TTTGCTCGGGTTGGCTTTGACCAAATCGAGCGATGCTTGTTGTGTGTTGCCGTGCAAATAAGGTGCTTTGTAGCGCGCCACCGCCTCCATGGCAGGCGTGGGAATCAGAACAAATGGCGAGGCAATCGCTTGGACCTTGGCATCGACCATTTTGCGGAACGTGGCCTGCGTGCCTTCGGGGGTCATGATGTCGATGTCAAACACCTTCAGCTCAATCTTTCGTCCATTCACGCCACCAGCGGCGTTGATTTCTTTGGCCGCGAGCTTGGCACCATTGAGGTAGTCGGCGTGGTCGGCCACACCGGCAGGGCCGCTTTGCGCAATGGGCAAGCCAATGACGATGGGCTTGGCCTGTGCCCATGCACCAGCCACGCTGGCCAAAGCCGCTGCGGCGATGAAGGACAAGCCGAGGCTTCGGCGGTTCAATGCTGGACGTTGGTTTTTCATGGTCTTCCTCTTTGTTGTTGAACTGGCCATGCAAAGCTGCAGGCTGCGACGAACTTTATGCAGCCGCCACTTGCTTTCCTATCCAACACATGAACGACCCCGGGTCTTTACCAATCGTTCAAATGGACCAGTGGTAGACCCTGAAAGTGAAGCGACCTGGAGTGAAAAACTGCGGAAAAACGCCAACATGGCCATGCGTCAGGGGAACAAGGCGCTGTGCCTTTGTGGTGCCTTGTTGCCCGGGGGGTCACGCGAGCTGATCGCTTGGATTTATTCCGAGCGGCTTGTCCCCTTGTACAAAGCCAACAAAACCAAAAAGTAAACCGCAAAAAAGCCGGTTTGCAACCAGTAAATCAAAGTGCCTTGGCCTTGCAAAACGCTCTGCAAATCCGAAGAAATGTTCACAAACGACAGGCCTAACACAGTCGCGCCCAAGGCAAACAAAGCCATGGGAACCACTTGAATATGGCGAATCGCCGCATAAAACAAACTCGCATAGGCCAGCACTGCAAAAGAAATGATCTTGTCCTGGTAGGCGTAGAAGGGGGTGTCGTAGTAAACAAACAACAGCGGGTATTTCAGACCCATAAAGTGGGCTGCCGCCATCAAGCAGAAATAGACGACACCCACACCCAGCATATAACGAAGCCATTGCGCTTTCATGAAAATCTCTCCAGTCGAACCCTGAGCCTGTCTACCCCATGCAGACAAGTCATCCGGTACAGTGGTCCATTGTCTGAAGAACACATTCACGCCAACAGCCGTGCATGAGACAAAATTCAGCAAAATCAAGACAATCTCTATCCGTGAACCCAAGACCTCCTCCTTTGAAAATTTGCGTGATCGCCTTTGATGGCATCAGCGCATTTCACTTGTCTGTGCCCAGTGTCGTTTTTGGAGAAAACCATCAAACACCCTCTCCGTTTGATTTGCAGTTTTGCACCATCGACGGCCCGCACATCCGAAGCACTGTGGGCTTTGACATCCAGATCAAGGCCAACTGGGGCGCTTTGGCGCAAGCCGATGTGATCATCATCCCCAGCTGGCCGGATGACTTGCCGCAGGCCCCATCTAAACTGATTGAGGCCTTGCACGCAGCACACCAACGAAATGCCACGCTCATGGGCTTGTGTCTTGGCGCTTTTGTCTTGGCGCAAGCGAAATTGCTTGACCACCTGGAAGCCACCACACACTGGTCGGCTGCGCAAAAATTGAGCACCCAATTTCCGCAGGTTCGGGTCAATGCCTCAGCGCTTTATGTCGACGAAGGCAACATCATCACCTCAGCGGGTACCGCTGCTGCCATCGACTGCTGCCTGCATTTCGTGCGCAAGACACTTGGCGCGGAGTTGACCAACCTCATTTCCCGCAGACTGGTCATGGCACCCCATCGCCAAGGCGGACAAGCACAGTTCATTGAGGCCCCCATCGCTGCGCGCCCCCGTGACCATGCCTTTGCCAATTTGCTCGACGGCATGCGAAAGACGCTGGACCACAAACACACTGTGCTGACCATGGCCCAACGCATGAACACGACCGAGCGCTCTGTCTCACGTCTTTTTTCAAAGCAGACCGGCACATCGCCTGCGCAATGGCTACTGAACGAACGCTTGAACCATGCCCAACGCCTGCTGGAGACCACCTCATGCTCCATGGAAAACATCGCCTTGGCGGCAGGCTTTGCCAGTGCATCGGCCATGCGCCCGCACTTCAGAACCAGATTCGGCCTGTCTCCCACGGAATGGCGCAAGAACTTCACCTACTGATCACCAGCACTTGTGCGTTGGCGCTGGATGGATCAATTTTGCGCAAATTCAGTGTCGGGTTAACCTGCAATGACGGGTTTGTATCTGCCGTGCAGAATCAAACGTTGACCGTTTTTTGCTCCCTCTTCTCATTGTCTTCCATCCATCAAGCCGCCACCCCTCATTCGCCCTGGGTCCAGGTGCTGGACACCCAGGACATGGACCAGCACGCCCTGGCCCAGCAGGGCTGGGACAGTTGCGACATCTTGCTGGTGACGGGCGACGCTTAGGTTTGGCACCGGATTTGCGCTGCTGTTGCGGCATCCAGCCGCCTGGCAGGCGTTGGAGGTGCGGCCCGAACTGACCAGGACCGCGGTGCCTACGGGGGCGCAGGCTGCGCGTGCAGAGAAGTTAGCGCAGCCACAACATGAGCCGATAGCAGCACAAATGCTAAAGCCCCGGGCGGGAAACTGTCCGGGGCTTTGTGCTTTGCGCGCTCTGTTCTCTAGTGGCCTCAAAATGCGGGTTTGATCGCATCCAGCCGTTCCAGACTGCCCTCTTCAAAGGCGCGAATTAGTGCCTGCGATGCGGCCGGTGCAGTGTCCGGTGTGCCATTGCCAAAGGGTGGGTCGGGATAGTACTCAATGCCCAGCTGAATGGTTTTGGCCACATCTTTCCCGGCAATCAAACCCGCCAGGTAGAGGCCCGCGTCAATGCTGGCCGACACGCCCGCACCGGTCATCAGCTTGCCGTCTCGCTGGTAGCGTGCGGTGCTGATGGTGGCGCCATAGGCGGCCACGCGATCCTGGGCAAACCAGTTAGTGGTGACTGTCAATCCACCAATCAAGCCGGCCGCCCCCAGTAACTCCACGCCGTTGCAAATGCCTACGGTCCAGGTGGATGTGGCATGCAGGCGGCGAATCGTTTCCAGCATCTCGGGGTCTTGCAGTGCCTTCGCCACCCCGGGGCCACCAGGTATGTAGAGGATGCCAGTGCCGGTCGTTTCCTCCAGCGTGCGGTAGGCGTGTAGGGCCAAACGCCGCGTATCGGCAAACACCGGTCCGGTGCGTGCGGCCATAAATTCGGTGGTGATGCCTGGCACATTGGCCAGCACCTCGTAACCGCCGACGATGTCGAGCGCGGTGAAACCGTCAAACAAAACAATGGAGAGGCGCATGGTGTTTTTACTTTCCTTCAAGGTGTGGGGCAGGGTGCTGCATGTCTGTATTGTCCAATCGGTTTCGGTTGGGGTAGTATGGCGTTATTGCCATATTTAATGGTGTTACCGCCATATGCCAACCAAGCCATCCTTGCCACAGAAGTCCAAGCCTTTGCGCATTGCCATCCTGGCCTATGCCGGCTGCATGGCGACCGAAATTTTTGCGGTGGCCGATGTGCTGCTGATTGCCACCCATGTCGCCCGCGCGCTGCACAAGGCGGCATCCCATCCCTTTGAGATACAGGTGGTTGGAGTGGGAGGGCGCACGGTGACGGTGGCGGGTGGTTTTGCGGTGGGTGTGCAGCGACCCCAGGGGGTTTATGACCTGCTCATCGTGCCAGGGCTAGAGATCAGCCGTTTGGATGAATGGGACATCAAGCTTGCCGCTCTGGCCCGCGAGCTGGCCTTTATCCGCAAGAGTTTTGCCGCCGGTACCCCGGTGGCCGCGGTCTGTGTTGGCACATTTTTGCTGGGCGAGGCGGGGTTGCTGGCAGGCCGCAAGGCCACTACTGCCTGGCTGTGTGCGGCTGATCTGGCCAGTCGCTACCCTGCGGCCACGCTCAGTGCCGATGCCGTGCTGGTCGAGGACGGAGCGGTTATTACCACGGGGGCCGTCAGTTCGGCATTTGACCTGGCCATCCATCTGGTGAAGAAGACGCTGGGAGCCGAGGTGGCCACCGCTACGGCGCGCCTGGCCCTGTTGTCACAACCCCGTGCCAGCCAGGCACCGTTTGTGGACAGCACACTGTTGGGCCAGACCAGCCTGCCTTCGTTTGCGCAGGGTGTGGCGCAGTGGCTGGGGGCGCGGCTGACCGAAACCTACGATCTGGAGCGTCTGGCCCAGGCCTTTCACGTCAGCACCCGCACGCTCTTGCGCCGCGTCAAGACACAGTCAGGGAATTCACCCCTGGCGCTGCTGCAGCAGGCGCGGGTGGACAAGGCCAAGCAGTTACTCAGCGACAGTGCGTTGAGCATTGCACAGATTACCGAGGCCGTGGGTTATGCCGATGTACCCACGTTCTCGCGCTTGTTCGCCAACCATGTGGGAGAGACACCTGCACGCTACCGACGCAGGCTGGTGTAACAATCGCTATGCTTTCTAGGCCTACGCATGAAAAAACAGAACCTCGGATTTGCGTTGATCGTAGTGGCCGCCTTGCGCAGCGCCGCCATGTCATACCCCGCGTACCCAAACAACCAGCCGCGCCGCTTAGACACAATCGTGTAGCGCGACAGCGGTGCCAGCAGCAGGCCCGGCCTGCTGGGCGCGCGCAGACAGCGTCTGGTCGTTTTGACCGGCGGGTATTTCGTGCAGCAGGTGCATACCCTGTTCACTGGGCTACAGCACCAGTTGGCCTTGGCTGGTCTTTGCCAAGGCCTCTATCAGCACCTGCTGGTGCTGCGGATACAGCTCGCACATGCGGCGCAAGTGGCGCAGCAAATGGCCCTCGGTGATGAAGCGGGCCATCGCAAAGGCTCCGGCCAGCGCATGCGGCAGCACGATAAAACCCAGGCACAATTCCGGGTGCAGCGTTTTCGGCTCCAGCCTAAAAGAACACGTGCACTTTCACGTCTGCGCAGTCGATGGTGTGTTTGAAGAAGTGGCTGGCGAGGGCGAAGCTGATGCTGATGCCGACGATCAAGCCCTCTCGCTGGGTGTCACCTTCCACCCAACCACCGGCGCAGAGACCGAGCCGCCGCGCATCACCCCAGCACGCGGGCCGCCGCTGTGGGACGGGGCTGATGCGCAGATGGGCGATGGTGTTGATGTGGAGCCGGACTGGGACGATGGGGCACAACTGGCACCAGAATTTGAGGTCGATCAGCGCATCCGTTGGGTCAGTTGGTAAGGGGGTGGTAACAGCGGTTTTGCCAACGCTGCGGTGCAGGGCTGCGCCTGTCGCCGCCCAAAACGGGGCATACCGAAAAATCTCGGGCAACTGGCCCAGTGCAGGCACCCAAGCAGACCCCAATATGCAGGCTTGTGATGCCCCAACCCCGTGCCATACTTGTGCTTATGCGGTTGGATTACCTATCCGTCTGGACACTGCGATCATTCTGGCCCCCAACCCCGAGTGGGTTAAAACCTTGCCATGTGGCAAACTGCCCGATCGGAAGGATTTCATGACCTACGACCGCGATCTGGCAGGGCGGGTGAAGGTTTGGAATGCGGCTTCCCGTGCCAGCCAGCAATTGGCGGATAAGTTTGGAGCGTGGCTAGTTCGTGCACAGGTTGATGTAATCAAAGTGCTTTGATCTGAAAAGCCGGATGGTGGTTAAGGTGCTTGATTCAGGCACTCAGAAAAAATGTAACGGGGTTTTTGAGACATGAAACGCAGGAATGTTTTAGTTGCATTTGCAAGTGGGATGACCGCAACACCTGGCTTTGGTTTTCCAGTCTGTACCGATCGTGAAAATGAGGTGTGTAACGTCACTCGTTTGTACAGCGCGCAGATGCAAAAATTGGTTGTGATTCGAGACATTCAGGATATTCAAAGAGTCCTGAAATCAGACTTATCCAAGATCAGCATTGGTGGTGGACGGTATAGCATGGGCGGGCAAACGGCCATAACTGGCGGTGTGCAAGTAGATATGCGAAGCCTGAATCGTTTGTTATGGCTGAAAGCCCCCCAAAAATTAGTTCGTGTTCAGGCAGGTATGCGCTGGCGGGATTTGCAAGAGATCCTTGATCCTCTGGGTTTATCTGTGCAAACCATGCAAAGTTACGCCAATTTCACGGCCCCCTGTGTCAAACTAGTTGTCACCCCCTTTCCTCAAGGCAAACCATCCGCCAAAGCGACAGACATGAAACCCAAAGTACACCCCAAGAATTCAGAGAACAAGCCCTACGCAAGCTGCGCGAGCGCGGCAACCGTACACAGCAAAACGTAGCTGATGAGCT
>JBIPME010000109.1:0-6330 GCA_044369275.1 Rhodoferax sp. | reverse complement strand
CTGGGTATTGAACCGGGCCACCTCGTGGGCTACGGGCTGCAAGGTCGCCAACTCCTTGCTGGCCATTAAATAATTGTCCAAAGCCAACAATTGCTTGCCCCGGATGTACAGCGCGCCCCAGCGATCGGGCATCTCAATCACGTCGGGCGCTTGGCCAGACTTGAACATCAGCAAGGTTTTTTCAAACGCACCGTCCCAAGGCACGGTCACCAACTCCACCGCAACCCCTGGGTTAAGCCGCTCGAACTGGTCTAACTGCGTGCGCAGCAGCCGCGTGCGGTCGGGGCTGCTAATTACCTCCACCAACCTGAGCTTGGTCGTCTGCGCCAAGCTCGTGCACACCATGCCCGCCCATAGCAAAGGCGCTAGCCAGAAAAATAGACGCATCTCTCACCCCCTGTTTTTCAATTCACCCCATTGCACGCTCTAGACCGCTTCAATCACCGCCCCGCCAAAAGCCCACTAAAGCCCACCGGACCGAGAAAATTGTAAAAATAAAAATATTGATAAATAAAATTAAAATAACAAAATATAAAATAAAAACATAAATTAAATCAATTAAATAAAATAATATTTATTTAATTTTACATCCAAACATAAAAAATGCAAACCCGAAAAATCCAAAATGTCCGCAAAAAAGTCATTCGCCCGCGCATTTGGAAAAAGCAAACACCCCAGCCACATAAAAGCGCAAATAGTGAAAAAACGTTGCCAAAACACCTATCATCCCTAACAACATGAACACCACAGAGCCACGGCAAGCCGCATGAAAACCGCCTTCCAAATTCTCGCAATCGCCACCGCCTTTGTTCTACTCATCGCGCTCACCATTGGCGGCGTCTACATCTACCAAAAACAACCCCAACGCAGCGGCACGCTCAGCCTGGACAAGCTCACTGCACTCGTCAGCGTGCAATACGATGAACGCGGCGTTCCCCATATCCGGGCAGAAAACGAAATCGACCTCTACCGCGCCCTGGGCTATGTGCACGCGCAAGACCGCTTATTTCAAATGGAGATGCTGCGCCGCGTTGCCAAAGGCGAATTGGCCGCCGTGCTCGGCCCCCAACTACTAGAGAGCGACAAGCTATTTCGCACCATGGGCATTGCCCGGTACGCTGAAAAATACGCGGCCAAAATGAACCCCAACAGCCCCGCCAACGCGGCACTCTTGGCCTATATAGACGGCATCAACCAATACCAAAAAAACCGGCCCGCGCCGCTGGAATTTGACCTCCTAGGCATTCGCCCACGCCCCTTTACGGCAGCCGATGCGGTTGCCGTCTCAGGCTACTTGGCCTACAGCTTTGGCAGCGCCTTCAAAACCGAACCGGTAATGACCTACATCCGCGACGAACTCGGCCCCCAATACCTCAAAACATTCACCCAAGAATGGCAGGCCCAAGGCGTCGCACTGGCGCTAGACACCCACGACTGGCAAGGCATCAACCGAGTCGCCAGCGCCAGCCGCTCGGCCATGGCGCAAACCGGCCTGCCCTTGTTTGAAGGCAGCAGCGCCTGGGTCGTGCACGGCAGCCGCACCGCCAGTGGCAAACCGCTACTGGCAGGCGACCCGCACCTGGGATTTTCGGTGCCCGCGTTTTGGTACGAAGCCCACCTCAGCTGCCCCGATTTCGAACTCTACGGCCAGCACCAAGCACTCAACCCCTTTGCGCTGCTGGGCCACAACAACGACTTCGGCTGGAGCCTGACCCTGTTGAAAAACGACGACATCGACCTCATTGCAGAAACCACCAACCCCCAAGACCCCAACCAAGTCTGGTACCAACACCAATGGGTAGAGCTCGAAGAACGCACAGAAACCATCCGCGTCAAAGGCGCGTCCAGCGTCAAAATCAACCTGCGCCAATCGGTCTACGGCCCCATCATCACCGACGCATTTCGCGACAACTACGGCAAAAAACCCATCTCCATGCGCTGGGCTTTTTTAAACAACGACAACCCCTTCTTCCAAACCTTTTACGAACTCAACCGCGCCAACACCCGCGACAAAGCCCGCAGCGCAGCGGCCAAACTCCAAGCCCCAGGACTCAACATCGTCTGGGCCAGCGCCAGCGGCGACATTGCCTGGTGGGCCGCGGCCAAACTCCCCATCCGCCCGGCCAAAGTCAACCCCATGTTCATCTTGGACGCCAGCCAAGGCGAGGCCGATTTACAAGGCCACTACCAATTCGGCTTCAACCCGCAAGAAGAAAACCCCCGCAGAGGCTACATCGTCTCTGCCAACCAGCAACCCAATGCAGCCGTGCCCGTGGCCGGCTACTACGCCCTGCCCGACCGCTACCAACACCTAGAGCGCCAACTGCGCGACACCACCGTGCAATGGGACATGGCAGGGGCGCAAAAAATGCAACTCGACCCCCAAAACGGCTACGCCGCTCGCGTACTCAAACCCCTCTTACCCGTCTTGCATACCGCCATCACCGACACCACCGAACACGCCTATTTAGACCCCCTCAACAAATGGGATGGCAGCTACACCCAAGACAGCATTGCCGCCACCTTGTTCAGCCAATTCAGCTACGAACTGGCCAAAGCCACCTTTGCCGACGAGCTCGGCGAAGTCCAATTCGACAACCTGCTCGGCAGCGCCGTCATCGACCACGCCCTGCCCGCTTTGGCGCTGGACGCCGACTCCCCTTGGTGGGACAACAGCGACACAGAAGACACCGAAACCCGCGAAGACACCTTGCGCCTGGCCTGGCACAACACCATCACCCACTTGCAAAAACTCTATGGCAGCAGCCTACTGGACTGGTCCTGGGGCCGCGTCCACACCCTCACCCACAAACACCCCCTGGCCTCCAAAGCATGGTTTGAAAACCTCTTCAATGTAGGCCCCTTCAACGTACCCGGGGGCCGCGAAACCCCCAACAACCTGTCCGAGCCCATTGGCCCTGCGCCCTGGCAAGTCAGCTACGGCCCCTCCACCCGGCGCACCATAGACTTTGGCAACCCCGCCCAATCCATGGGCATCAACCCCGTGGGCCAAAGCGGCGTATGGTTTGACCGCCACTACGCAGACCAAGCACAAGCCTTCGCCCAAGGCCGCTACCACCCCCAACACCTCAGCACCGAAGACATTCGCACCCACACCGAAAGCACCTTGCGACTGCGCCCACCCTGAACCCCTGCACGCACAGGCCCAAAGCCATGCAACTATGTACGGTAGCGAACATATAAAAAAACGAATTACTGTACTAATGGACACATAAGAATACCCATCCGGTATTTTTTACGTGGTCGCACAACTCCTCATTTTGCGAAGTACATCATCATGCAACTCGTCCCCCAACGGTCTTCAGCCCAAGACACAACCCAGCCCATCTACACCTTGCTGTGCCGCTCAACTGCACAACACCCACTAACCCCTGAAACCCTAGAAACGGTACGCACTGACTTCTTAAAACGCCACCCCTGCGACGCGGGCCCCAACCGAATCACCGGCCTGCTCCTGTACGCAGACGGCCACTTCCTGCACTACCTAGAAGGCTCCAAGCAAAGCCTGCATACCGTGCAAAAAACCATAGCAAACTGGCCATGGCACCGCAACCCGCAATGCCAAACCCTGCCCCCCGCCCCCCAACGCGCCTACCCCACCTGGACCTTCACCGCCTGCGCCGATTGGAGCCCTGTAGCGCAAGCCCACCGTTGGTTAGACGTAGGCTAACCTGCCTGCACACCCGACATGCACCGCGTTACGGCGAAGCTCTTACACAAGTACTTAGACAAGTGCTTTCACAAGTACTTACACAAGTACTTACACAAGTACTTACACAAGTACTTACACAAGTTCATTCACCATAAACCGTTCCAAGCGCTTGGCATGTTCGGGCATGCCACAATCCGTGGGTGAAACAAATACCCTACGAACTCCTCATTGGTTGGCGCTACACCCGCGCTGGCCGTGCCAGTCGGCGCAACGGCTTCATCTCCTTCATCTCCGGCGTATCCATGCTCGGCATAGCGCTGGGGGTCGCGGCATTGATCATTGTCCTAAGCGTCATGAACGGCTTTCAAAAAGAAGTCCGTGACCGCATGCTCAGCGTAGTCTCACACATCGAAATATACGCAGCCAACAGCCAAGCCCTGCCCGATGTAGCCCGCACCCTGCAAGAAGCACGCACACAACCCGAAGTCATAGGCGCGGCCCCCTTCATCGCCGCACAAGGCCTGCTCGCACGCGGCGAAGACATGAAAGGCGTCATGCTGCGCGGCATAGACCCCGCCCTGGAAAACCAAGTCAGCGACTTCAGCAACCCCAGCAACAGCCCACAAAACGCCACCCTGCAAGCGCTGGTGCCGGGCGAATTCGGTGTCGTCTTGGGCGGTGACTTGGCCCGCAGCCTGGGCGTGGTCAAAGGCGACAAAGTCACCTTAATTGCCCCCACCGGCCAAGTCACCCCTGCCGGCGTGGTGCCCCGACTCAAACAAATGACCGTGCTGGGCACCTTCAACTCCGGCCACTACGAATACGACTCCAGCCTGGCCATGCTCCACTGGCAAGACGCGGCCAAAATATTTCGCCTCGAAGGCCCCTCCGGCATCAGGCTCAAACTAAACGACCTCCACCAAGCCCGCTCCGTTGCCGCCGCGCTGCGCAGCCACCTCAGCGGCGACCTTTTCATCCGCGACTGGACCCTCCAAAACCGCACCTGGTTTGCCGCCGTCCAAGTCGAAAAACGCATGATGTTCATCATCTTGACCCTCATCGTCGCGGTCGCCGCCTTCAACCTCGTCAGCACCTTGGTCATGACCGTCACCGACAAACGCGCCGACATTGCCATCTTGCGCACCCTGGGCGCCAGCCCAGCCAGCATCATGGGCATCTTCGTCATCCAAGGCGCCATGGTCGGCGTCATCGGCACCCTGCTCGGCTTGCTCCTCGGGCTCGGCATCGCCTTCAACATCGACGTCATCGTGCCCGCCCTAGAACATGCGCTAGGCGCCACCTTCCTGCCCAAAGACATCTACCTCATCAGCCGCATGCCCAGCGAACCCCAACAAGCCGACATCCTGCCCATCACCCTCATCGCCTTGGTGCTCGCCTTTGCCGCAACCCTCTACCCCAGCTGGCGCGCCTCCCAAGTCAACCCCGCCGAAGCGCTGCGCTATGAATAACCCCACACCCCACACCCCCTCACGAGCCCAAGCCCAAGCCCTGCTGCACGCGCAAGCCCTCACCAAACGCTTTACACAAGGTGGTCTGGATGTGGCCGTGCTCCAAGGCGTTGACTTAACCGTCCAACCAGGCGAAACCCTCGCCATCGTGGGCGCCTCAGGCTCAGGCAAAAGCACCCTGCTGCACCTGCTAGGCGGCTTAGACGCCCCCACCAGCGGCCACGTCACCCTGTGCGGCCACAAACTCGCCAACCTCACCCCCGCCGCACAAGGGCGGCTGCGCAACCTGCACCTCGGCTTCGTCTACCAATTCCACCACCTGCTACCCGAATTCAGCGCCCTCGACAACGTCGCCATGCCCCTGACCATACGGCGCACCCCCCGTGCACAGGCACTGCAAGCAGCCAGCGACATCCTCGAACAAGTCGGCCTCAAAACACGCATGCACCACCGCCCCGCCGAACTCTCAGGCGGTGAGCGCCAACGCGTCGCCATCGCCCGCGCCCTGGTCGCCCAACCCGACTGCGTACTCGCCGACGAACCCACCGGCAACCTCGACCGCAACACCGCAGACAGCGTATTTGCCCTCATGCTCGACTTGGCACGCGAAAAGAAAACCGCCTTCGTACTCGTCAGCCACGACAACACCTTGGCCGCACGCTGCAACCGACAAATGCACCTACACCAAGGAAAACTGGCGAATTAAAATAAGCGCCCATGCACTTTGGAATTGGCTAGCCCAAATAGCCAATCCAACATATTGCTAATTCACAATGGCGATTTACCGCAACTTTAAATACATACGCCCTGCTTCAAAAAACCCCGTGATTTTTGAAAAAAACACTCAAGCGCAATGCGGTGCGAATATAAAAAAACGTGCATACCAAGCACAAATTAATACTATATAAATAGACCACAGCAATTTGGTTTTTTTATGCTTTCGAAAAGTATAAAAAATTGCAAAAAGCAAATACGGGAAACCCAAAATAAATGCTTCAATAGCAGATGTTGGGTCTGGGTCAAGCGGCAATGCACAATAGCCTTTGGCTTTATCAAACTCATAATCCTCTGGCGAATCAAGCATCCATTCGTACTTGTTGATGGGCAAAGCAAAAATCAATAACGCCCAAAAAACCGAATAACACAACGCTCCAAAAAATAGAACGTTATCAAAAAATTTAGCTGATT
>JBIPME010000108.1:0-6345 GCA_044369275.1 Rhodoferax sp. | reverse complement strand
ATGTGATTATTTTGGCCAGCGCTTTCGCGGTGTTAGGCGAGGTCTATGGTGACTTGTTACGCGCCGCAGGTGCCACAGAGCGGCTTATGGAGTTACTGTCAACGCAGTCTCCCATACGCTCTCCAGCGACTGCGCAGAACCCACCCACCCCAGTGGCAGGCAGTACGGTGCAATTTCAAAACATTGTGTTTTCCTACCCCTCACGCCCCCAACAAACTGCGCTCGACCACATTGTTCTCGACATTCAAGCAGGCCAGACCGTTGCCATCGTGGGGCCGAGTGGAGCGGGGAAAAGTACCATTTTTCAATTGCTGCTGCGCTTTTACGATCCGCAAGCAGGGCAGATCACACTCGATGGTGTACCAACCCAGGCCATGGACTTGGAGACACTGCGCCAACGCATTGCCATCGTGCCACAAGACCCTGTGGTGTTTTCGGGCAGCGCCCTAGAGAACATTCGTTATGGCAAACCCCAAGCCAGCGATGCCGAGGTCAAACAGGCCGCCAAAGCCGCCTTTGCCGATGAATTCATTAGCGCTTTGCCACAGGGCTACGACACATTTTTGGGCGAACGCGGGGTGCGCTTATCGGGCGGGCAACGCCAGCGCATTGCCATCGCCCGCGCCATGCTGAAAAACCCACCGCTGCTGCTGCTAGACGAAGCAACCAGTGCCTTGGATGCTGAAAGCGAACGTGTGGTTCAAGCGGCCCTCGAATCTGCCATGCAAAACCGCACCACCTTGGTCATCGCGCACCGATTGGCCACGGTGCAAAAAGCCGATCACATTGTCGTGTTAGACCATGGCAAGCTGGTAGAGCAAGGAACCCATGCGCAGTTGGTGGCGCAAGGTGGCGTGTATGCAGGCCTTGCCGCGCTGCAATTTAACGCTTAAAAAATTCATTAAATTTTATTAAATAAAAATTTAATTTAATAAAATTATTTTTTTAAAAATTAAAACACCACCAAGGCGCATCTATAAAAATTTTGCATAACCATGCAGCTTCTTGGCCTTGGACATAGCCTGAATGCAAGCCGTAAAGTACGGGCTTAGTCAACTACATTTGGAGACAACTTGTCCAACCCGTACAACCATCCTTTGCCCTCTTACCTCCAAGCTGACAAGCTTGGTCCTTGGGGCATCTACCTACAGCAAGTAGACCGCGTCATTCCCTACCTAGGGCACTTGGCACGCTGGGCAGAAACCCTCAAGCGCCCCAAACGGGCCTTGGTTGTGGACGTTCCCATCGAATTGGACAACGGCACGATTGCCCATTTTGAAGGTTACCGCGTGCAGCACAATACCTCACGCGGGCCAGGCAAAGGCGGCGTGCGTTTTCACCAAGATGTCACCTTGTCGGAAGTGATGGCGCTCTCGGCTTGGATGTCCATTAAAAATGCCGCCGTCAACGTGCCCTATGGCGGCGCCAAAGGCGGTATCCGTGTGGACCCCAAAACCTTGTCGCGCGGAGAGCTAGAGCGCATGACCCGCCGCTACACCAGTGAAATTGGCATCATCATTGGACCAACCAAAGACATTCCAGCCCCCGACGTCAACACCAATGAGCAAATCATGGCATGGATGATGGACACCTACTCCATGAACGAAGGTGCCACCGCCACGGGCGTAGTAACCGGCAAACCCGTGGATTTGGGCGGTTCATTGGGCCGCCGTGAAGCCACTGGCCGCGGGGTCTATACCGTTGGGGCAGAGGCTGCGAACCACATTGGACTCGATATCAGCCAATCCAAAATAGCCATCCAAGGCTTTGGCAATGTGGGCGGCATCGCTGGCAAATTGTTTGCCCAAGCAGGCGCACGCATAGTTGCGGTGCAAGACCATGGGGGCACGATTTACCAAGCCTCGGGGCTAGACGTTGCGGCCCTGTTGGCCCACGTTGCAGCAGTGGGCACAGTCGCCGGTTTCGCATCCGCCGAAGTGCTTGCCAACGATGCGTTTTGGGATGTGGACTGCGATATTTTGATTCCGGCCGCCCTAGAGCAGCAAATTACCGCAAGCAACGCCCACCGCATTCAAGCGCGCATGGTCATTGAAGGTGCCAATGGCCCGACCACCCCAGAGGCAGATGACATTTTGCAAGAACGCAACATTTTGGTGCTACCCGACGTGATTGCCAATGCAGGCGGGGTTACCGTGAGCTATTTTGAATGGGTGCAAGATTTTTCCAGCTTTTTCTGGAGCGAAGATGAAATCAATGCACGCTTGGTACGCATCATGAAAGAGGCGTTTGCTGGCGTTTGGAGCGTGGCCCAAGAGCACAAAGTGAGTCTGCGAACCGCAACCTTTATCGTGGCTTGCAAACGCATTTTGCACGCGCGCGAACTGCGCGGCCTGTACCCTTAAGCAAAACTTTTTCTAGGTATTTCCCATAACCGAAATACCTAGAAACCTAGATTTTCGGGTATAAACCAGCCTACGAGACATACACAGCTGGGTTGCGTATGCATTAGTGTGGCGCTTTTTGAACCTTCAATCGGATTGCGCTCACTTGCCACCCTTTGGATCGCAAGTGGGCTTCTAAGGATGGAAGCAACTGCCGTATTTTTGCTGCTGCCGTATTGTTATCTAGCAAAAGACACCAAACGGTCCCATCAATGGGGCCCGGATGGACACAATGACGTAAACCCATAGGTATTAAAGAAATAACCGACTTGAAACGTGCAGACGATTCTGTGGCCAGCGCTGCCAAATGCGACAGCGTAGGAGATTCTTGGGTCGCCTGCAGTAAAGAAATTGCGTGATTGCGGCGCGTCATGGGCCCTTAGAGATGGAGTTAAACAATGCAACTAATTATCACGGATCCCCGTTTATCCAAAAGCTACGCCATTGACCTCAATGGCTTCAAACTCGCCCTGAGCATTCTGGCTTCGTCATTGCTGTTCATGCTGTTTTCGGCATTCTTGTACCACTGGGTTTTCCTCACCGGTGCGCGTGAAGGCTGGCCGATCATTGGCAGCTTGGTTAAGCTGGTGATTAAAGATGAGGTTGCGCAGCGCGACCGTTATGTTCGAGAAAACATTGACGTTCTGGCAAAAAAATTAGGCGAAATGCAGGCCAAAATTTTGCAACTCGAATCCCTGGGTGAACGGGTGTCTGGCTTGGCCGGCGTCAACCCTGCGGACATTAAAACCACCCCAGGCCGCGGTGGCATTTTGGTTCCCGGCAAAGCGCTGAGCCTCGAAGACTTGGACAGCAGCATGAGCGCACTGGACAACTTGGCCACCCAGCGGGTTGACGTGATGACGGTCATTGAGTCACGGCTGTTCGAACAAAAAATCAAAAAAATGATGGTCCCCACCCAAGCCCCAGTTTTGGGTGCTAGCTTAGGCTCATTTTTTGGTTGGCGCATTGACCCATTTACCGGCCGCTCGGCACTGCATACAGGGCTCGATTTCCCCGCCGACACAGGCACGCCGATTTTGGCTGCAGCGGGTGGCGTGGTCGTCACCCAAGAGTCGCACCCGCAATACGGCAACATGGTAGAGATTGACCATGGCAACGATCTCATCACACGCTATGCCCATGCATCGCGCACACTTGTCAAAAAAGGCGACTTGATCAAACGCGGGCAAAAAATTGCCGAAGTGGGCACCACAGGGCGCTCCACCGGACCCCATTTGCATTTTGAGGTACTGGTGCAAGGCGTCGCGCAAGACCCCCAAAAATTCTTAAATGCGGGGCGCAATCTGCCTGCCAACCAAGTTGCGCAAGCAGGAGCAAACCAAAATACAGCGGCCAAAATACCGGCGGCATCCCAAGCACCTGTATTACAACGTTAAAATCATTGGCTGTGCTTTCTGAACAAGAACAAAACCCGTTGGGCTTGTTTTTTCCTAGATCGCCCCTATAACACCCTGATGAGAAAAAAGGACTGAGCTGATCTGTATGCCCGTTGTGGGCGACAGGCCGGTCTTGCACGCATGGCCCAAAACATCCTTACTAAAATTTTCGGCAGTCGAAACGACCGCTTACTCAAACAATACCGCAATGTTGTAGCGCAAATTAACGCGCTAGAGCCCGAATTTGAGCGACTCTCGGATGCGGCGATACAAACCAAAACGGCCGAATTCAAAATTCGGGTCGCCAACGGCGAAAGCTTGGATGCAATCTTGCCCCAGGCCTTCGCATTGGTGCGCGAGGGTTCGAAACGGGTCATGAAAATGCGCCATTTCGATGTGCAGTTGCTAGGGGGTATGTCTTTGCATTACGGAAAAATTTCCGAAATGCGCACCGGAGAAGGCAAAACCCTCACCGCCACTTTGGCGGTGTACCTGAATGCACTCACAGGCAATGGCGTCCACTTGGTCACGGTGAATGACTACTTGGCAAGCCGCGATGCGAAGTGGATGGGGCGTCTTTACAACTTTCTAGGCATGCAAGTCGGCATCAACCTGCCCCAATTGTCACGGCAAGAAAAGCAAGCCGCGTACCAAGCCGACATCACCTACGGCACGAACAACGAGTTTGGCTTCGATTACTTACGCGACAACATGATCTACGAAAAGGCAGATCGGGTGCAAAGGGGCCTGAACTATGCCATCGTGGACGAAGTCGATTCGATTTTGATCGATGAAGCCCGCACGCCCTTGATCATCAGCGGGCAAGCGGAAGGGCAAAACGATGTTTATGCATTGATGCACAGCGTCGTGCCTTTGCTCGTGTTGCAAGAGGGAGAGGCCGACCCGCACACCGGCGAAGGCGTAACCAAGCCGGGTGACTTTACCTTAGACGAAAAATCACACCAAATTTTCTTAACCGAGCGCGGGCATGAAAACGCGGAGCGGATTTTGTTCAATCTGGGGCTGATCGCAGAGGGCGCGTCGCTGTACGACCCCGCCAATATCACCCTCATGCACCACCTGTATGCGGCATTGCGCGCCAACCATATTTTCCACCGCGACCAGCACTATGTCGTGCAAAACAATGAAATTGTGATTGTCGACGAATTCACCGGCCGCTTAATGACGGGGCGTCGCTGGAGCGATGGCTTGCACCAAGCGGTAGAGGCCAAAGAAGGCGTAGAGGTTCAAGCGGAAAACCTGACGCTGGCCTCCATCACGTTCCAAAACTACTTTAGGCTCTACAACAAACTCAGCGGCATGACCGGCACCGCCGATACCGAAGCCTACGAGTTTCAAGAAATATACGGGCTCGAAACCGTCGTCATTCCGCCCAACCGCATCAGCCGACGCGAAGACCAGCAAGACCGGGTGTACAAAACCACCCGCGAAAAATACGACGCCGCTTTGGTCGACATTCGCGAATGCTACGAGCGTGGGCAGCCGGTTTTGGTGGGCACCACCTCGATTGAAAACTCGGAAATCATCGCAACTCTTTTAGAGCAAGACAAGCTACCGCACCAAGTGCTCAACGCCAAACAGCATGCCCGCGAAGCGGACATCATTGCGCAGGCAGGGCGTCTGAAAATGATCACCATCGCCACCAATATGGCAGGGCGTGGAACCGACATTGTGTTGGGCGGCAATACCGAAAAAGCCATTGCGGAAGTGGAGAGCCATGAAAGCCTGTCTGCGGCGGACAAAGAGGCCAAAATTCTGCAGCTGCGTACCGATTGGCAGCGGGAGCACGATGCGGTCAAAGCGCTGGGCGGGCTGCGCATCATTGCGACCGAGCGCCATGAGTCTAGACGCATTGACAACCAATTGCGCGGCCGTTCGGGACGCCAGGGCGACCCCGGCTCCTCGCGTTTTTACCTCAGCTTAGACGATTCCTTGATGCGTATTTTTGCGGGCGACCGTGTCAAAGCCATCATGGAAAGACTGAAAATGCCCGACGGCGAAGCCATCGAGGCAGGCATGGTCAGCCGCAGCATTGAAAGTGCACAACGCAAGGTCGAGGCGCGCAACTTCGACATGCGCAAGCAGTTGCTGGAATATGACGATGTCTCCAACGACCAGCGCAAAGTGATTTACCAGCAGCGCAACGCGATTTTGGACGCTGTCAATTTGAACGCCCAAATAGAATCGCTGCGCCAAGGCTGCTTTCACGACCTAACCCGCCAGTACCTGCCCGAACAATCGGTCGAAGAACAATGGGACATCCAAGGCTTGGAGAAAGTGCTGGCCGAAGAGTGGCGCGTGCAAGTCGATTTGCAAACCAAAGTGGCCCAAGCCAGTGCGATTACCGATGAAGAGATTTTGGAATCTGTCTTGCAAGCTGCCAACCAAGCCTTCCAAGACAAAATCACCCAAATCGGCGAGGCCAATTTCACCCACTTTGAGCGCATGGTGCTGCTGCAAAGCATAGACACCCATTGGCGTGACCATTTAAGCGCATTGGACTACCTGCGCCAGGGCATCCACTT
>JBIPME010000156.1:0-5057 GCA_044369275.1 Rhodoferax sp. | reverse complement strand
TACATTGACGGAATAGCTGGAGTAATCTGCAATGGGCTCCTGGATAGAGCGTGCGCAACCGGTTGCTGTTGAAAGGGTTTGGGTGCAGGTCGCACTGTCTCCCACCAGGGCTTGTTCAGAAGACAAAGCCACGGAACTGGCCGTGTCGGTTTCTGTGCCCGTTGCAGCCTCTCCGCCGCTGCCGCCGCAAGCGCTTAGCAGCAAAGAAGTAAACGCCATTGCAAAGATGCATTGGTTTCGAAAAGATAAGTTCATGAATAACCCCCATGTTGATGGAGATTTATATTAATTTAATTAAAATTTTTTAACGTAACAATATGTTTGTAAATTTTATTTAAATCGCATGAATATTTATTTAATGTCTTTTCAATTGAAATTTTTTTAGATTCATGATTCAAGGCCCAATGCTTGGTGGAAAAACAACTCCCCCAATATATTGCTTTGGCCGTGGCCCCGCCTATGGAAGCTGCGGCAGACGAAGAAATTTTGGACCACCTGGACCACCGCAAGGCCACTTTCCCCAGACTCTCACGTATAGTAAAGACCATGATCAAACTCCTACTCCCGCTTGCCTCGCTCCTCAGTGGTTTGGGCATGCTGGTCGTAGGTACGGGCTTACTATTTGCCGCCATTGGTGCGCAGGCGGGCTCGGCCAAGTTTTCGAGCTTCGTCACCGGCTTGGTTATGTCGGCCTACTTTGCGGGTTTTGTGTACGGCACTTACGCCTGCCCCGCCATTATTCGCCGCGTGGGCCATATTCGGGCGTTTGCTGCCATGGCCTCGATTGCGTCGGCCTTGCCCATTTTGCATGCCTTGTGGACCAACGCTTTTGCTTGGGGATTTTTGCGCTTCGTCACCGGTGTGTGCTTGGTGGGCTTGTACATTGTGGTGGAGAGCTGGCTCAACGTGGTGGCCACCTCGCAGCAACGCGGCAAAGTGTTTGCCGCTTACATGGCGGTGAGCGGTATTGCCATGGCGATTGGCCAATGGCTGATTTTGGTGGGTGACCGCTT
Organism: Rhodoferax sp.; assembly: GCA_044369275.1. Lineage (GTDB taxonomy): Bacteria > Pseudomonadota > Gammaproteobacteria > Burkholderiales > Burkholderiaceae_C > Allorhodoferax. The sequence goes on along the minus strand of JBIPME010000156.1, from coordinate 4,044 downwards.
TGGTTTTGTACCCTTTGCCTTGGTCTCCATCTTGTTTTCCTTTGCCCTCATCCCCATCACCCTCACCCCGGTGAGCGAACCCGAGGCCATGGAATCGCCCAAGTTTGTACTGCGCGAACTGTTTTTCATCTCACCCATTGGGGTCTTGGGCACCCTGGCCTCTGGCCTGCTCAGCGGTGCCTTTTTCAGCTTGGGCCACGTGTTTGGGCAAGGCGTTGGTTTTAGTGAAGGCGCTATCGCCACCTTTATGGCGGCAACCATTTTGGGTGGTGCCGTATTCCAGTGGCCCGTAGGCCATTATTCGGACAAGCACGACAGGCGCTGGGTCTTGTTCTTTGTGTGTTGCAGTTGCGCCGTGGTGGCCAGCCTGGGGTTCTATTTGGCCCGCGAATATGAAAACTCGCTGATCTTTTTGGGCGTAGTCTATGGGGGCCTTGCTTTCACCATTTACGGCCTGAGCGTGGCCCACGTGAACGACTTGCTGCCCCCGAGCAAGGCGCTAGAAGTCACCAGCGGTTTGCTGCTGCTGCACGGCATCGGTGCCACCGTGGGGCCGACGATTGCCGGTGCAGTCATGGATGCCTTAGGCCCTGAGAGCCTCATGCTCTATTTCGCCATCGTGCTGGGCTTGCTAAGCGCATCCGTTTGGTGGTTTGTCACACGCAAATCCACCCCACTTTCACCTAACAGCCACAAAACAGATTACGTGGTCATGGGCGGCGGCTCCCAAGCCGTTTTGAAAATGGACCCCCGCAACACGGAAGCGCAGCCCCCAAACGCCCCTCGGCCCGAGCGCCCCAACTAGCGCGCTCTAGCGCCATGGCATACCCGCATCACGGCGCAATCGACTGAATCGCCTCCCAACTCAAACCAAACTTCAGCAGGTATTTGCGCAGGCGGTCGGCATCGTTGGGGACGCTGCGCTGGGTGCGAGACAGATTAAACAGTGCACGCCCAGCCTCGCTGAGCGTGCGGTGCTGGCGGCAGACTTGGATGACGGACTCCAGTTGTATACGGTCAAAATGATCGAGCGCTGGCATGCTGGGCAAAACGTCCAGCGACGGCACTAGCGGGAGCGCTGGATGGGTGTGGCCCGCGGCCATGTTGCCCATGTTGTGCCACTGCCATTCAAGCCGTTGAATTTCTGCCTCTACCAGCGCAAGGCCAATGCGACCCTGCTGCGCCAAAGTGGCTAAGCGCGTGATGGAGGCGGTGAGGTCGCGAAAGTTGCCGCGCCAGCTTGCACGCGCACTGACGGCAAAGCGCATGTAGGCGGCTTGGGCCTCTTTGGTGAACCGGACTTGTTGGCCTAATTCGTGGGAAGCGATGCGCAGTTGGTGCTGCACATTGGGCTCGATGTCTTGGGGCCGCTGGGCCAGCCCGGGCAGGGTGTACGTCCAGAGGTTGATGCGGGCGAATAAATCGTCGCGAAAGCGGCCACCCGCAATTTCTATGCGCAAGTCTTTGTTGGTGCCCGCTATGAGTTGGAAATCGCTCTGTGCTTCGCGGTCTGCCCCCATGGGCAAGAAGCGCTTTTCCTCCACGGCTTTGAGCAGCATCGCCTGCTCGTCGAGCCCCAGCTCCCCAATTTCGTCGAGAAAAAGCACGCCCGCATGTGCCGTTTTGAGCAAGCCCGCACGGTCTGTAATGGCCCCTGTAAATGCCCCTTTTTTATGGCCAAACAAGGTGGAGCCCGCACCATCGCCACGCAGGGTTGCGCAGTTGACTTCGACAAAATCGCCCGCGATTTGGTGGCGTGCTTTTTTAAGTTCGAACACGCGCCGCGCCAGCATGGATTTGCCAGCGCCCGTGGGGCCGGTGAGCAAAATGGGGGCTTTGCTTTGCACCGCGACTTGTTCGATTTCGGCAATGAGGGTGTTGAATTGCAGGTTGCGCGTGGCGATGCCGCTTTTTAAAAAGGACTGCGCATCTTCGGCGGCAATGTGCATGCGCTGGTTGATGGCGTCATAGCGTGACAAGTCCAAGTCAATCACTTCACGGCTTGCGGCGCTTGGGCCGTGGCGTCCCCTTGGCGGTGCAGTTTGCAAAAGTACGCCGGGTAGAAAACGGGCCTCGACCAAGAGAAAGAGGCAAATCTGCGCCACGTGGGTCCCAGTGGTGATGTGGACTTGGTAATTTTCGGTATCAGGGGTGAACGGGTAGGACTTGGCCCAATCGTACAAAGCGGTGTAGACCTCGCTAAAGTCCCACGGGTTGGAGAGTCGCATCGCAATGAGGTTGACGGTGCTGGTGGGGGACGCTTGGATAAAGTCGTCCCGGACTTGGTGTGCCAACGCGGTGTTGCGGGGGTCGTAAAGGAGTTCCAGCCGGTGCACCATCCAGTCCTCATGCTGCGCCAGAGAGACCGTGGGACGCCATTTTTCCCAGCGCTTAGGTCCGTGACCTGCATCGAGTTGTGTGCCCAGAAAGCCAATCACTACAATGTTATTCATTAAGCTAGTTTACTAGCTATTTTGCTAGTTTTTTGGCAAACCCATTGGGCGACCGGGTCCACAGCAGCGTAGGCCTAAGAACAGGAGCGCAAGCGCTGCAAAGCACTGGAGCACATGGGCCAGGGCGCATGCGAAAGGGCGGATTTTGGAAAAATACCCTTTTAATTCAATCGCTTACCAACAAACAAAGGCGAAGTTGTCAACCATTTAAAAAGCGTTTCAACCAAGCGCTCAAGGTTTTTTTCACAACTTTTTTAAAATTTTTTTCACAACTTTTTCAAACAACCCAAAACTGGCACGACTTCTGCATTAAAGCAATACGTATGCAACAAGCAGCCCCCGCAAGGGTTGCGGTACAAGCTCTCTATAGAAACAACGAAAAGGAAACAACCAAAATGCCTTACCAGCAATACGATGTCGCAGGCGGTGTGCCTGTCAAAATGTGGACCCAAGGCGTGCCCGTCGAAGAACAGGCGCAACGCCAATTGGAAAATACGGCGCGTTTGCCCATTGTGTTTCGCCATGTGGCGGTGATGCCCGATGTGCATTACGGCATTGGCGCCACCATTGGCAGCGTGGTGCCCACGCTTAAAGCCATTATTCCTGCGGCGGTGGGAGTGGACATTGGTTGCGGCATGATAGCCTGCAAAACCACCTTGATGGCCTCAGACTTGCCCGACAACCTGGCGGCCTTGCGCACCGAAATTGAAAAAGCCGTGCCCCACGGCTCCGCGCCCAAACAATTTCGCCGCCAGGGATCTAACCGCGAAGTGGGTGCCTGGACCCACCCGCCTTTGTCTGCCGATGCAGCGTGGGCGCAACTCAAGGAGGGCTACGAGGCGATTTGCGAAAGCCACCCTGCGCTCAAAAAAGCCAACACCCACCGCCACATGGGCACCTTGGGCGGGGGCAACCACTTTGTGGAAGTGTGCTTAGACGAGCAGAGCAGCGTTTGGATCATGCTGCACAGCGGCTCGCGGGGCGTGGGCAATGCCATTGGCACGCACTTTATTGCTTTGGCCAAAAAAGATGCCGAACGCAACCAGCGCAACTTGCCCGACATGGACTTGGCCTATTTGGAAGAAGGGGCGCAGTACTTTGGGGACTACGTGCGCGGGGTTAGCTGGGCGCAAAAATTCGCCAAGCTCAACCGCGAGGTCATGATGCAAGCCGTGATCGGTGCATTGCGCCAGTGCATTGCCAAGCCGTTTGAGACCCATCTGGAGGCGGTGAACTGCCACCACAACTACGTGCAGGAAGAGACGCATTTTGGGCAATCGGTGTTTGTCACGCGCAAGGGTGCGGTCAGTGCCAAAGCGGGCGAGCTGGGCATTATTCCGGGCAGCATGGGGGCCAAAAGTTTTATCGTGCGCGGCAAAGGCAACCCCGAGAGTTTCCACAGTTGCAGCCACGGCGCAGGCCGCACCATGAGCCGCACCAAAGCCAAAAAGCTGTTCACGGTGGAGGACCAAATTCGCGCCACGCAGGGCGTGGAGTGCCGAAAAGATGCCGACGTGATCGATGAAATTCCCATGGCCTACAAGGACATCGATGCCGTGATGCTGGCGCAAAATGATTTGGTCGAGGTGCT